>NZ_JBEXPJ010000034.1:0-66919 GCF_040611995.1 Lentzea sp. NPDC006480 | reverse complement strand
GCCGCGGCGCCGGCCACCGCAGACCCGTCACACGAGAAGTTCCCAACGGACTTCTCACTGCCAGACGCCCTTCTTGCGTGCGGCGTGCCTCACCCGAACGGCTCAGCCCGCCTGACACAGTGGAGAAGTGCCCGTGCTGCAACGCGATGCGACTCGCGAGGTGACCACTGTGCGCCCGCCGGAGTTCTCGCGCTCCGAACACATGCGGGTGCTCATCGCGGCCGCGGTCGGGTCGGTGGTCGTCGGGTACGCGGCGGTGGCGGCACTGCTCGCGCTGATCTCCGCGACGGCCACGTACGCGGCCTTCTCCACGGCGGGCGTGCTCAGCGCGGCCGCACCCGCGTGGCTCGCCGCGCACCACGTGCCGTTGCGCTTCGACGCGGGTCAGCTCGGCGTGCTGCCGCTGCTGCCCACCGCGTTGCTGATGCTGCTCGTCGCCCGCACCGCCGCGGGTGCCGCTGACCGGCTCGGTCTTTACGAACCACTCCAGGCCCGCGGGGTCGTGCTGAGCATCGCCGGCGCGCACGCGGTCGTCGGCGGCACGATCGCGCTGGTCATGGGCGAGGGCGTCGTGCGCGCCACGCCCGCGGTGGCGTTCTTCGGCTGTGCCGCCGTGTCCGGTATCGCCGCCACGTTCGGCGTCGCCCGCCGCTGCGGCCTGGTCGAGATCGTCTTCGACAAGCTCGACCCGGTGGCGCTGCACGGTCTGCGCTCCGGATTCATGGCACTGTTCGCGCTGATCAGCGTGGGTGCGGTGGCGGTGGGTGCCGGGCTCGCGATCTCGTGGCCGACGACCAGCGGGCTCTTCGCGAGCGCGGGTCCGTCGATCGGTGTCGGCCTGGGCGTGTTCCTGCTGTGCCTCGGCTATCTCCCGAACGCGATCATCGCGGGCTTCTCGTACGTCGCGGGTGCCGGGTTCTCGCTGGGCGGGGTCGAGATCTCGCCGATGCGGTTCGTCGGTGGTGACGTGCCGCCGGTGCCGTTGCTGGCCGCGATGCCCGAGTCCGGGCACGTGTGGAGCCCGGTCGTGCTGATCGTCCCGGCGCTGATCGGCGCGTTCGTCGGCTGGACCTGCCGCAAGGTGTCGGACCGGCCGTCGTCGCGGTACCGCGCGGTGCTGGTGGCCGCGATCACCGCGGCCGTGGGCTGCCTGGTGCTCGCCGCGACCGCCGGTGGCCGGCTGGCGTCCGGCGCGTTCGACCCCGTGACGGTGCCCGCCGGCCTGCTCGCCCTGATGGTGGCGGTGTGGGTGCTGGTGCCGGGCGTCCTGGTCGCGTGGCTCGCCGGGTCCCGCACGAAGGCCGTGGTGGACGGCGACGCCGAGTTCGTCGAGCCGGACTTCGTGGAAGAAGAGGTCGTCGACCCGGACGTCGTGTTCGAGGACGACGAGCTCACCGACCAGTTCGAGCAGCTCGAAGTGGTGGACGAGGACGAGTTCCAGGTCGAGGAAGACCTCGAGGACGACGACTACTACGACGAAGACGAGTACGACGACGAGTACGAGGAAGACGAGCCCGAGGACGTCGTCGAAGAAGACCTTCCTGACGAGGAGGACGAGCCCGCCGACGAGCCTGAGGAAGAGCCCGTCGGCGAAGAGGAAGACGTTGCGGACGAAGAGGAAGACTTCGACGCGGAGTTCGACCAGATGCTCGGTATGGAGCCCGAGGAGGACCTGGACGGCAAGCCGGAACGGTGACGGCCTAAACTGCCCCTGAGCTGCTACAACACGCCACGCCCAGGAGTAGACGCTGAGCACCGAACTTCGGCTTCCCACACCGGCGCGCGTCGTCGTACTCGTCTCCGGTTCCGGAACCCTCATGCAGGCGTTGCTGGACGCCGACCTCCCGATCGAGGTGGTCGCGGTCGGCGCCGACCGCGAGAACATCGAGGGCCTCAAGCGCGCCGAACGGGCCGGGGTGCCGCACTTCGCCGTGAAGCTGCGCGACCACGCCGACCGGGCCGCCTGGGACGTCGCGCTGACCGAGGCCGTCGCGTCGTACGCACCGGACCTCGTGGTGTCCGCCGGTTTCATGAAGATCATCGGCCCGGCGTTCCTGGCGCGCTTCGGCGGCCGGATGATCAACACCCACCCCGCGCTGCTGCCCGCTTTCGCCGGCGCACACGGCGTGCGGGACGCCCTGGACTACGGCGTGCTCGTCACCGGATCGACCGTGCACCTGGTCGACGCGGGCGTGGACACCGGGCCGATCCTCGCGCAGGAGGCCGTGGTCGTCGAACCCGGCGACACCGAAGAGACCCTGCACGAACGCATCAAGGTCGTCGAACGCCGGCTGCTCGTCGAGACGGTCGGCCGGCTGGCCCGTGAGGGCTGCACCGTGAACGGACGAAAGGTGAGCATGCCGTGACCACTCCTGGGACCGCTTCTGCCGAGAGGCGACCGGTACGCCGGGCCCTGATCGGGGTCTCCGACAAGGCCGGCCTGCTGGAACTGGCCACCGGCCTGCACGCGGCCGGAGTCGAGATCGTGTCCACCGGCGGCACCGCGAAGGTGCTGGCCGACGCGGGCGTCCCGGTGACGCCGGTCGAGCAGGTCACCGGGTTCCCCGAGTGCCTCGACGGCCGGGTGAAGACGCTGCACCCGCGCGTGCACGCCGGGCTTTTGGCTGACCTGCGCAAGGAGTCGCACGTCCAGCAGCTGCGCGAGATGGACATCGCGCCGTTCGACCTGCTGGTCGTGAACCTGTACCCGTTCACGCAGACGGTCGCGTCGGGTGCTTCCCCGGACGACTGCGTCGAGCAAATCGACATCGGTGGCCCCGCGATGGTCCGCGCGTCGGCGAAGAACCACGCGAACGTCGCCGTCGTCGTCGACCCGGCGCGTTACGACTGGGTGCTGTCGAACGTTCGTGACGGCGGCTTCACCCTGGCGGACCGGCAGCACCTGGCCGCGGACGCGTTCCGGCACACCGCGACCTACGACGTCGCGGTGGCGTCCTGGATCGGGAACGTCCTCGCGCCGGACGACGAGGGCAGCGGCTTCCCCGGCTGGGTAGGCGCGACCTGGAACCGGTCGAACGTGCTGCGCTACGGCGAGAACCCGCACCAGCACGCCGCCATCTACACGCAGGGCGACGGCCGCACGGGCCTGGCGTCGGCGAAGCAGTTGCACGGCAAGGAGATGTCGTACAACAACTACCTCGACGGCGATGCCGCCTGGCGGGCCGCGTGGGACCACGAGCTGCCGTGCGTCGCGATCATCAAGCACGCCAACCCGTGCGGCATCGCGGTGTCGGAGGTCAGCATCGCGGACGCGCACCGCAAGGCGCACGAGTGCGACCCGGTCAGCGCGTTCGGCGGCATCATCGCGGCCAACCGCGAGGTCACCGTGGAGATGGCCGAGTTCGTCTCGGAGATCTTCACCGAGGTCATCATCGCTCCGTCCTATGCGGACGGTGCGGTGGAGGTGTTGCAGCGCAAGAAGAACGTGCGCATCCTGGTGGCCGAGGCGCCTGCTCGCGGTGGTGCGGAGATGCGTCCGGTGTCCGGTGGCCTGCTGTTGCAGCAGCGCGATGCGATCGACGCCCCCGGTGACGCGCCGTCCGGCTGGACGCTGGCGTGCGGCAAGCCCGCGGACGAGAAGACGCTGGCGGACCTGGAGTTCGCGTGGCGCGCCATCCGCGCCGTGAAGTCGAACGCGATCCTGCTGGCGGACAACGGCGCCACCGTCGGCGTCGGCATGGGCCAGGTCAACCGGGTCGACTCGTCGCACCTCGCGGTGAAGCGCGCGGGTGAGCGTGCCAAGGGTGCCGTCGCGGCGTCCGACGCGTTCTTCCCGTTCCCGGACGGCCTGGAGGTGCTGCTGGAGGCCGGTGTGCGCGCGGTCGTGCAGCCCGGTGGTTCGGTGCGCGACCCCGAGGTGATCGCCAAGGCCGAGGAGCACGGCGTGACCCTGTACCTGACGGGCACTCGCCACTTCGCTCACTGATGTTGCCGGGGGCCGCCTCTTTCGTCGAGGCGGCCCCCGTTCTCAGATCTTCGCGACCATCTCTTCGGCCAGACCCTTCGCGGCGGCCTCGAACTCCACGACATCCGGCTTCTTGTTGCTGAAGATTCCCGCGTCCCAGCCGGTGTAGTCGACCTGGACAGTGGTGTCGCCCTTGCGCACCAGGATCCAGATGTCCGTGAGCGCGGAGTTGCCCTCCACCAGCACCGCCGTGGCCTGGTCACCGAGCCCGTCGAGCGGTTTCTGCTGAGGCACGCCCGCGGCCTTCATGTGCTGCGCCACCATCTCGTCCATGCTCGCCTCGCTCGCGGTCTGGACGTACACGTCGACGCCGCGGTAGCCGCTGCCGTCGACGCCCTTGGTCTGGTGCCACGAGCAGATCGTGCGCTTGCCCTTGTCGGACGGCATGTCCATCTCGTGCGAGCCGAGCCCGTTCGGGTTCGTCGTGCGCGCCTTGGCCAGCGCTGCCTCGGAGATGTTGCCGCACAACGCAGGCAGCTGGTCGGCGCGCTTGGGCTCGCCGCCGTCGGAGTTGACGTTGAGGTAGGTCACGAGCCCGGCGACCAGGCCGCCGATGACGACCAGGCCGACGACGACCGCGATGATCAGCGGTGCCTTGCTCTTCTTCGGCGGCTGCCGCGGGTAAGGCTGCCAGCCTTGTTGCGGCGGCTGTTGAAAGCCTGGCTGTTGCCAGCCGTGCTGCTGTGGTTGCTGCGGCCAGGTCACAACTTGCCCAGGATGTCGTTCATGGCGGCAGTCGCTGTCGCCCGGAGTTCGTCCATGTCGGGTTTGCCCAGGCTGAACAGACCGGGATCCGAGCCCGAGTACTCGACCAGCACGGCGTGGTCGCCCTTGCTCACCATGAGCGCGTACTCGGCGGTGGACTCGCTCGGCCGGCCCCGTTCGTACGCCTTGGCCTCGTCACCCAGGCCGCTGACCGCGCCGATCTCCTTGGTGGTGCTGTCGGACAGCATCATTTCGCCCATGGACTTGAACTTGCCGTCGCCCTGCCAGATCTTGACCCACAGCCCCCGGTAGCCGGGGCCGTCGCGCCCTTCGGTCTGCTGCCAGTGGCAGTTGGTGGTCTCGTCGTCCGGCTGGCTCGACATCGATCCGTCCGGGTTCGTGGTGCGGGCCTTGGCGAGCGTCTCGGCGGAGACGCTGCCGCACTTCCCGGGCAACGCGTCGCTTCGCTGCGGGTAGCCGTGGTCCTTGCGGGCGTTGAAGAAGAAGAACGCGCCGGTGCCGAGTCCGCCGAGCAGCACGACCACGGTGACGATCACGATCGCGATGACCGGGCCCTTGCCCTTCTGCTGCTGGGGCGGGTACCCCGGCGGCGGGTAACCGCCCTGCTGAGGTGGTTGGGGCCAGTCCTGCTGCTGCGGTTGCTGGTGCCATCCCTGTGGCGGTTGGTTCACAACTTCTCCAGTACTTCCTCGGCCACGAGTGTCGACATGGCCTGCCTCTTGGTCTGGCTCCAAGCACACGTGGTCATTCCCCGGTGACTGAACGCACCGTAGAGGACCTCGTTGGTGCGTGTAGGCCGGTCCGCCGAAAGGGTGAGCCAGAGCTTGGTCTGCACGACGAGATCCCTTCGCGGCAGGCGTCCGCTTGTCCTCCGAAAGAGTGACGCTCCGGCATTGACACAGGGGTGCGCTCGCGCGCTACGATCATCCCGTTCGTTCGAACAGGAGTTCGAATAAGCAAGTCGCCGAACTTCCCTCGGCGGCCGTGCACAGGGGTGCGCACGGTCCGAGCAGGGAGGTGGGTGGAGTGTCCAGGTCGGCAACGGCGTCGCTGGCTGCGTTCGGGGTGAACCGGGCCAGCGAGCTGACCAGCACCACCACCGACCACACCACGGGGCGGGTGCTGCCGGTTCGCGGGGAACTGGCAGGCCTGCTGCCGTGGGGCGGCTTGCGGCGAGGCAGCACGGTGTCGGTGGGCGGATCGACATCGTTGCTGCTCGCCCTGCTCGCGGGTGCGACCGCGGACGGCTGCTGGGCCGCCGTGGTCGGCCTGCCGCAGGTGGGCGTGCTGGCCGCGGCCGAGCTCGGGGTCTCGGTGCAGCGGCTGGCACTCGTCCCGCGTCCCGGAGCTGATCCCGGCCCTGTCATCGCAGCCCTGCTGGACGGCATCGACCTGGTCGCCGTCGCCTGCCCACTGCCTCCCTCGCTGGCGAGGCGTCTCACCGCGAGAGCACGCCAACGCCGTGCCGTCCTGATCGTTTTCGGGTCCTGGCCCTCGGCCGACGTGGAGCTGACCGCGGATTCCGTGCGCTGGAATCCGCTCGACGACGGCGCGGAGACGTTGCGGCGTCAGGAGATCAGCGTGCGCAGCGGTGGCCGCGGCTCGGCGGGCAAGCCCAAGCAGGTGCTGCTGACGTTCGGTGAAGAAGAAATCGAGCTCCCGCTGGTGGCCGGTGAGCCGACCAGGTCCGACGAGCCGGCTGATGCCGGTCCGGACGAGGTCGACGAGCTGGCCGCCAAGCGGGCTACAACCCGGGGTCGTCCTGCGTGAAGGACACCCGTCTCCTCGCGATCTGGTGCCCCGACTGGCCCGTCGTCGCCGCCTGCACCGCCACCGGCACCGGCCAGCACGTGCCGGTGGCCGTTCTCGACGGCAACGAGATCGTCTCCACCTCGGCCGTCGCGCGTGCCGAGGGCATCCGCAGGGCCATGCGCAAACGCCTGGCCGAGTCGATGTGCCCGGAGCTCGTCACGTTCGAGCACGATCCGCAGCGCGACGCCAGGTTCTTCGAGCCGGTCGCCGAGGCCGTCGAGGAGCTCGCGCCCGGCATCGAGGTCGTGCAACCGGGACTGGTCGCGGTGCCGGCCCAGGGCCCGGTCAACTACTTCTCCTCCGCCGAGCAGGCAGCCGAACGCATCGTCGACCACATCGCGACCCGGACCGGCGCGGAAGCCCAGGTGGGCGTGGCCGACAGCCTGTTCGCGGCCACGAAAGCCGCGCACCGCAACGTGATCGTCCCGCCGGGCCAGACGGCGGAGTTCCTCCGGCCGTTGGGCGTGCACGAGCTCGACGCCCCGGAACTGGTGGACCTGCTCAGAAGACTCGGCCTCAAAACCCTCGGCGCGTTCGCGGACGTGCCGGAGAACGCGGTGGCGTCCCGGTTCGGCGGCCCGGCGACGCGTCAGCACCGCCTGGCCCGCGGCCTGCCGGAACGCCCGCTCGACAAGCGCAAACCCGCGCCGGAGCTGGCCGTCGCGGAGACTTTCGACGATCCGGTCGAGCGCATCGACGCGGCCGCGTTCGCCGCGAAGATCCTCTCCGAACGCCTGCACGAGAACCTCGCGAACCGCGGTCTCGCCTGCACCAGGCTCGGCATCCACGCCCGCACCGAGAACGACGAGGAGCTGCACCGGGTGTGGCGGGCCGCGGAACCGTTGACACCACGGGGAATCGCGGATCGCGTGCGCTGGCAGCTCGACGGCTGGCTCACCCGCGAGCGGCTCACGTCCGGCATCAGGACGCTCACGCTCGAACCGGTCGAGGTCGTCAACGGCACGGCGCTGCAGCTCGGTTTGTGGGGCCACGACGACGAACGCGCGGTGCGGGCGTTGTTGCACGTCCAGGGTCTGCTCGGCCCGGACGGTGTGCTCACGCCGGTGCTCGACGGCGGCCGCGGCCCGAAGGAGCGGGTCAGGCTCGTGCCGTGGGGTGATGAACGGGTGCCGGCGCAGAACCCGGACCACCCGTGGCCCGGCCGCCTGACCAGAGCTCCGGCGACTCTCGCCGACGACCCGGCCGTCCTGAAGGACGCGGCCGGCAACGAGGTCGGCGTGACCGGCCGTCTCGAACTCACCGCGCAACCGAAAAGCCTTGCCGTGAGAGGAAGAACGCAGGAGGTGACCGCGTGGGCCGGACCGTGGCCGGTCGACGAGCGGTGGTGGGCGCCGGACTCGCACCGGGCGGCGCGCATCCAGGTGCAGACGCCGGACCAGGCGTTCCTGCTGATCCGCAGGGACCAGAGGTGGTTTCTGGAAGGGGTGTACGACTGATGCAGGACGAGTACTGGGATCTGCTGGAGATCTTGATCCCGTTGCCGCGCAAGGCACCCGATGGGCTGGAATAACCCACCGGTCCGCTGGAAGGAGCTGGAACGCGCTCTTTCCGGCAAACCCGTCGAGCAGAAACCCGACGGCGGCGACGGTCCCGGCTGGTCACGCCACCGCGACCGGTACACCGCGCCGCCGGGTTTCGAGCTGCGCGTGGACGAGCTCGCGGTCACCCGCAAGCGCGTGCCGTACGCGGAGCTGCACTGCCACAGCAACTTCAGCTGGCTCGACGGCGCGAGCCACCCCGAGGAGCTGGTCGAGGAGGCGCAACGGCTCAAGCTCGACGCCATCGCGATCACCGACCACGACGGCATGTACGGCGTGGTCCGGTTCGCCGAGGCCGCCAAGGAGCTCGGCATGCACACGGTGTTCGGTGCCGAGCTGAGCGTCGGGCTCTCGAAGCCCGCCAACGGTGAACCGGATCCCGAAGGTGATCACCTGCTTCTCCTTGCGCGCCAACAGGAGGGTTACCACCGGTTGTGCCGCACGCTCACGACCGGCCACCTCCGAAAGGACGCGGAGAAGGGCAAACCGGTCTACGACATCGACCAGATCGTCGCGGACACCCGTGGTGAGGTCGTGGTGCTGACGGGCTGCCGCAAGGGAACCGTTCGCAGGGCTTTGACCAGGGAGGGCCCGGCGGCGGCGTACCAGGAGATCGTCCGGCTCACCGACCTGTTCGGCACAGGACGTGTCCACGTCGAGCTGACCGACCACGGCCTGCCCGAGGACAGCAAGCGCAACGACCTCCTGTTCGCGATGGCGCAGGACCTCAAACTTCCGGTCGTGGCAACGAATGCCGTGCACTACGCCACCCCGAGCCGAGGCCGGTTGGCCGCTGCGATGGCTGCCGTGCGGGCCAGGAGCAGCCTCGACGACATGGCCGGCTGGCTGCCGCCGTCACCCGCCGCGTTCCTGCGCAGCGGCGAGGAGATGTTCCACCGGTTCCGCCGTTACCCCGGTGCCGTGCACAACGCCGCGTTGCTCGGCATGCAGCTGGCGTTCGACCTCAGACTCGTCGCGCCGCAGCTGCCGCCGTTCGACGTGCCGCAGGACCACACCGAGAGCAGCTGGTTGCGCAAGCTCACCTACGAGGGCGCGCGGCGGCGGTACGGCGACGACAACGAGAAGGCGTTCCTGCAGATCGAGCACGAGCTGAAGATCATCGAACAGCTCGGCTTCCCGGGGTATTTCCTGGTGGTGCAGGACATCGTGAACTTCTGCAAGCGCAAGGACATCCTCTGCCAGGGCCGGGGCTCCGCGGCGAACTCCGCGGTGTGCTTCGCGCTCGGCATCACCAACGTGGACGCGGTCAGCTTCGACCTGCTCTTCGAACGCTTCCTCGCGCCCGCCCGCGACGGCCCTCCCGACATCGACGTCGACATCGAGTCCGACCGGCGCGAGGAGGTCATCCAGTACGTCTACGAGAAGTACGGCCGCCGGCACGCGGCCCAGGTCGCGAACGTCATCACCTACCGCGCGCGGTCCGCCGTGCGCGACATGGCCCGCGCTCTCGGCCACTCGCCGGGACAGCAGGACGCGTGGAGCAAGCAGATAGACAGGTGGGGCCCGCTCACGACGACCACCGACGACTGCGACATCCCGCGCGACGTGCTGGAGCTGTCCGCGCAGCTGGAGAACTTCCCGCGGCACCTGGGCATTCACTCCGGCGGCATGGTGATCTGCCACCGCCCGGTCAGCGAGGTGTGCCCGGTGGAGAAGGCGCGCATGCCCAACCGCACGGTGCTGCAGTGGGACAAGGACGACTGCGCCTCGATCGGGCTGGTGAAGTTCGACCTGCTGGGCCTCGGCATGCTCTCGGCCCTGCACTACGCGATCGACCTGGTGCGCGAGCACGAGGGCGTCGAGGTGGACATGGGAAAGGTGCCGCTGAATGATCAACGCGTCTACGAGATGCTGCAGAAAGCCGACTCCGTAGGCGTTTTCCAGGTGGAGAGCCGCGCGCAGATGGCGACGCTGCCGCGCTTGAAGCCGCGCGAGTTCTACGACCTCGTCGTCGAGGTGGCGTTGATCCGGCCGGGTCCGATCCAGGGCGGCTCGGTGCACCCGTACATCCGGCGCCGCAACAAGGTCGAGAAGTGGGACTACGACCATCCGTTGCTGGAGAACGCGCTCAAGAAGACCTACGGCGTGCCGTTGTTCCAGGAACAGCTCATGCAGATCGCGGTCGACGTGGCCGGCTTCACCGCCGCCGAGGCCGACGAACTGCGCCGGGCCATGGGCGCCAAGCGTTCGACGGCTCGCATGGAACGCCTGCGTGATCGCTTCTACGAGGGCTGCGCTGCTCAGGGCATCGACGAGGAGCTGGCCGGCCGCATCTACGCGAAGCTGCTGGCGTTCGCGAACTTCGGCTTCCCCGAAAGTCATGCGTTGTCGTTCGCGCACCTGGTGTTCGTGAGTGCGTGGTTCAAGCTCTACTACCCGGCGGCGTTCTGCGCGGCCCTGCTCCGCGCCCAGCCGATGGGCTTCTACTCGCCGCAGTCCCTGGTGATCGACGCCCGCCGCCACGGCGTGGTGGTGCACGGCCCGTGCGTGAACCGGTCACTGCCTCACGCGGGCCTGGAGCTGTTCGAGGGCAAGAACGCCGTCCGCATCGGCTTGGAGGCGGTGCGCGGGATCGGTTCGTCGGATGCTGCGCGAATCGTTGAGGCGCAACCGTTCCGCGACATGGAGGACTTCGGCTCGCGTGTGCAGCTGACCACAGCGCAGGTGGAAGCTCTGGCCACGGCCGGTGCCTTCGCGTGCTTCGGGCTGGAACGCCGGGAAGCGCTGTGGGCAGCCGGTGCGGTGGCCGCCATCCGCCCGGATCGCCTGCCCGGCACCACGGTCGGGGTGGACGCACCGTCGTTGCCCGGCATGGACGAGGTCGAGCTGGCGGTGGCGGACGTCTGGGCCACGGGTCTGTCGCCGGACAGCTTCCCGACCCAGTTCGTCCGGTCCCAGCTGGACACCATGGGCGCGCTGCCCACCGCCGCACTGTCCTCCGTGGAGCCCGGCACCCGCGTGCTCATCGGCGGCGCGGTCACCCACCGCCAACGCCCGGCGACCGCGGGAGGCGTCACGTTCCTCAACATCGAGGACGAGACGGGCATGGTGAACGTCGTGTGCTCGCCGGGCTTGTGGGCGCGGTACCGGCGGGTGGCGCGCAGCAGCGGGGCGATGCTCGTGCGAGGCGTGGTGGAGTCGGCGGAGGGCGTGGTCAGCGTGATGGCGGACCGGTTGCAGCACCTGGACCTGCGGATTCCGTCGAAGTCCCGCGACTTCCGCTGACTTCAGCGGCGAAGATCAGGGACGAGCCCGGCGACACCTTCACTGCCGCTGCGGCATCCGTCGGCTGCCGCTATGTTGAACAAGGAGTGATCGAACGCGCACTGGGGGTGACATGCCGCTTGAGGACCTTGAGCTGGCTGAGCTCCACGTTCCCGACGATCCGCGAACGCGCGCGCATCTCGCTGAGCTCACGCGTCTCGACGGCCGGGAGCTGGAGCCCGCCGAGACCTACGAGGCACGCGATCCGAGCGGATTCGTCATCGTCACCGTGAACAAGAACCGGAAGGTGACGAACGTCCGCGTTCGGGCGCGTTGGTTCGAACATCTCAGGCCAGAGCATTTTCCGGCCGCGCTCTACAACACCTACGTGACCGCGGTTCAGCGCGCGTTCGCCGTGGAGTTCGCGCACCGGCCGCCGGAGCAGCCGAGTGCACCCCCTCCCGCCGCCTTCGCGGATCCGGTCCGCCTCTCACCGCAGGAGTGGCAGGCCAGGACGACGGCTCGGATCAACGCGATGGCCGACCAGTACGACGCCATCCGTCGCCGGCAGCACCAGCAGAAGCCGTTGGAGGTCACGGACATCCGCAGTCCGCTCGGCTACCTCACTCTGCAGGTGCGGGCAGGGGGACCGGTCGCGATTCACGGCGACCCCCAGGCGCTGGACAACCCGTCGGACACGGTGCTGTCCGAGGAGGCCCTGCAGCTGTTCGTCAGGGCGGGCCTCGGGATCGACCCCGGCGAACGGCCTCCTGCCCGGCCGCACGGCCGTGGCGGCAGCGACGAGGACGACGACGCGTACTTCTCGGACTTCAACGTGTTGAGGGGGAGGGACCAGGATGGGCAACGATGACTTCAGGGTCGTCACCCAGAAGATCCGCGACGAGGCCAAGATCTGGCAGCGGCGAGTGGACGACACCGCACCGATCGTGTCGGCGGTGCAACGCACGTGGCTCGCGCCCACGGCGTTCTTCGTGGGCGACCTCGTGACTCTGGGCGTGGGGATGATCAACGCCGATGCGGAAGCCCGCCAGTACAACGAGTTTCGCGAGTACATCGAGAAGCTGCTGCAGGGCGCGGCCGTCGAGTTCGGGCAGATCGACGCGACGCTGCGCAAGATCGCGGACGAGTACGACCGGACCGAGAGCGTCAACAAGCTCGATCTCGACAAGACGTACCACGTGTAGGAGTTGACCAGCCGCATGACCACCCCAGCCAGGGAAGAAGACCTGAGGACGTGCTTCGACGGCCTCGAGGACAAGGCTCGTGGCTGCGCAGACAGCTTCAACAAGGCCGTGCACCACATCAACGACTGGCGGTACCTTCTCGGTCCGGCGATGATCGTCATCCGTCCCGCGCTCGAGAAGCTCCGCGAATACATGGACAAGGTGTTCAAGCTGATCAGGACGGCTGTGGAACACCAGATCCCGGTGCTCGCACTGATCAAGCAGTCCTTCAACTGGCTCAGCGAGGTGCAGCAGCCGGTGAACAACCTCGTCCACGCCAAGACCCACCTGGCCTACGAGTGGGAGGGCGCGGCCAGTACCGCCTACCAGGACAAGGTCTCCGTGCAGAACGACGCGATCACCGCGGTCGGGACCAAGGCCGACATGGTCAGCAAGTGGCTCATGGACATCGCCAGGTACAACGTCGAGTACATGGTCAACCTCGCCCAGCTGGCGACTGACTTCCTGGGTGCGTTCGTCGGAGCCGCTGTCGAGGCGGCGACCGTCGTCGAGATCCCCTTCGCCGTGGACGCGCTCGCCGGCGCCATCGGGGACCTGGTCGGCAAGTACCTGGGGACCCTGGTGGCCATCGCCAACCGGTTCATGGAGGCGCTCGGCAAGGTGCGGGATCTCCTGAGCCAGATGTCCGATCCCAAGTTCAACAAGGGAACCTGGCCGCAGGCAGTGACCGGATGAGGGCACGCCCGATCGGCGTCACCATCGCCGCGATGACGCTGGCCGGCGGCTGCACCGTCACTCCCGTTCCCACCGCCACCTACAGCAGCGCACCGACGCCGACCACCATCCCCGCCCCAGGCCCGGTCAAGTACGCCTTCGCGACCTTCAAGACCTGTCCGGAGATCCAGCGCAAGGTTCCAGGCCTGCCGCCCCCGCTTGCCTCCGAGCCGCTTCGGGGCGACGACCGGTTCTCGCTGACGTGCACGTTCACGACGTCGGAGAACGACGACATTCCGATGATCACCCTGGATGTCGAGCTGTACGAGAACCAGCGCGACTTGTCTGGTGCGGAACGTGCCAAGTCGGGGTTCAACGCCACTCCGGTGGGGGAGAAGACGGACCCGAGTGTGCACCTGGGGTCCGAGGCCCGGTGGATGGATCCTGGTGTCGGGCCCAGTTGCCGGCTGAACGTCCTCGACGAGAACGCAGTGGTGATGACGAGGTACAACAACGCCGGCAAGAAGCTGGACCCGCGCAGTGAGGAGTGCCGCGGGCTTGCCCGCGACGTGACGAGGCAGCTCTACGACGCGATCCAGCCGTAGCGGCTGGTGGCGGAGGATGCAGGATTCGAACCTGCGCGGCGCTCGCGCGCCGACCACTGTTTTCGAGACAGCTGCCTTACCGGGCTCGGCCAATCCTCCTCAGGACGCGGAGGGCGCGCGGGTCGAACGCGCGCCGGGCGTGATGCCCGGACCACGGAGTAGCAATCCGGTGCCTTTCCACTCGGCCAGCCCTCCCCGTCCTGCGTGGCTCCCCAGGGAGTCGAACCCTGACAGCCGGGTCTTCACCCCGGTGCTCTACCAGTTGAGCCAAAGAGCCTTGCGCGCTCCAGAAGAGCGCCTTGCAAAGTCGGATGCCCGCGAGTCGAACGCGGTATGTCCTCATCCCAAATGAGGCGGGTTAGCCGTCTCCCTCGCACCCGGAAGTACCCCTGCCAGGAGTCGAACCTGAATCTCGGCGTTCGTAGCGCCGCACTCTCTCCATTGAGCTACAAGGGCGAAATTGAAATCGCGAAATAAAGAGAGCCGCCCTGCTCGGTCTCCCGAGGGGCGGCTCCCTGTGTGTGACGTCTACGCCACTACAAGGAGCTCACCTGCGAAAACGGTCGCGATGACGGTCGCGCGAAGCTGACGCTGCTAAAGCGTCGGCGCTGCGGCTGGCTCGTCATGGCGGTTCCCCTTCGGTTCGGTGTGGGCCAAGTATTGCGGGCGGACCCGCCGGGCGTCAATCATTTATCGGGAACGTTCGTAAGTCATGAACGAAACCCCGCTCTCGAACAGCTGCGCGTTGGTCCGCGCGAACGTGGTGATGTCGGCTTTTCCGTCGAACAACGGGATCCCGCGCCCGAACACCACCGGGTGGATCTTCAACAACAACGTGTCGATCAACGGCAGCAGCTCGGCGGCCAGCTTGCCGCCGCCGCACAGCCAGATGTCGAGGCCGTCCTCTTCCTTCAGCTCACGCACGCGGCCGACGACGTCCTGGCGGATCACCGCGACGTCTGGCGGGGTGTCGATCAACGATGACGACACGACGAACTGCCGCAGGTGCGCGTAGGGCGACGGGAGGCCGCCCGGCACCTGGTAGGTGTTGCGGCCCATCAGCACCGTGTCGAAATTCGGGTTCGGCACGTCCTCCCACTCCGCCGCCTTGCGGTACTCGGTGGGCAGCGTGTCCGGGTACTCGGCGTTGATGCCGGCCATGTGGTCGCCTTCGAAGATGAACCCGTCGAAGGTCCCGTCCTCGGCCGCGATGAACCCGTCCAGCGTCACTGCCACGTAGTAGACGAGCTTTCGCATGCAAATCCCCCTTGATCTCGCTTCAACCACGACAACTGTAGTACTATGGCTGTAGTGGTTGTCAAGGAGGATTCGTGGTCAAGAACGAAGCAAGGCGAACGGCACTGCTGGACGCGGCGATAGACGTCCTGGCGGAGGAGGGTGCGCGAGGCCTGACCTACCGCGCGATCGACGCCAAGGCGGGAGTGCCCGCGGGTACGGCGTCCAACTACTTCGCCAACCGCGACGACCTCATGTCGGAGGTGGCGATCAGGGTCAACCAGCGGCTCATGCCGTCCGACGAGTCGATCGCGGAGTCGCTCGCCATGCCGCGCGACCGAAAACTCACGCTCAAGTTCATGCACGACATCGTCAAGCGCGCGGACGCCGACAAGGCCTGCTACCTGGCGATGATGGAGCTGCGGCTGGAGGCCACGAGAAGGCCCGACCTGCGGACCGCGCTCACGAAGACGGTCGCCGACAACCTCGAGTTCAACATCTCGTTCAACGAGGACTCGAAGCTGCCCGGCGACCGGATGACCGTCATCTCGCTGTACTTCGCGATGACCGGGTTGATCTACGAACGGCTGACGCTGCCCGGCATCGTCGAGCCGTTGGACCTCGACCACCTGATCGAGGTCCTGGTCGACCGCGCTATCGGCTGAGAGGTCCGCCCGTGATCGTCAGCGACACGGCGATCACCACGATGCCCAAGGTGGAGTAGAGAAAAGCGTCCATGCCACGCCCGCGGATCTTGATCAGACCGGCCTGCTCGTCGGTCACCAGGATCCGCAGCACGGCCGCCACCAGCAGCGACACGCCGAGCAGCACCGCGCCCTGCCGCCAGTGGTACTGGAAGATCCGCACCAGCCCGAGCACACCGACCCCGAGCACCAGCGCGAACGGCAGGTGCTTCCCGGGGCCCGAGCGCCAGCGCTGTTCCGGCATGAGCGCTTCCGCGTCAGACCGTCGCATGGGCGCGCTCGGCGGCTTCGACGGTGTTGGTCAGCAGCATCGCGACGGTCATCGGGCCGGCGCCACCGGGGATCGGGGCGAGCCAGCCGGCCACCTCGCGGACCTCGGGGGCCACGTCGCCGACGAGGCCGGCCTCGGTGCGGGTGATGCCGACGTCGACCACGGCCGCGCCCGGCTTGACCATGTCCGCGGTGATCAGGCCAGGGCTGCCGGCACCGGCGATCACGATGTCCGCGCGGCGCACCTCCGCGGCCAGGTCCTTGGTGCCGGTGTGGCACAGCGTCACGGTGGCGTTCTCGGAACGGCGGGTCAGCAGCAGGCCGATCGGGCGGCCGACGGTGACGCCGCGGCCGACGACGGTGACGTTCGCGCCCGCGATCGGCACGTCGTAGCGGCGCAGCAGCTCCACGATGCCGCGCGGGGTCGCGGGCAGCGCGGCCTGTTCGCCGAGCACCAGCTTGCCGAGGTTGACCGGGTGCAGGCCGTCGCCGTCCTTGGCCGGGTCGATGCGCTCCAGGATCGCGTTCGCGTTGAGGTGCTTGGGCAGCGGCAGCTGGACGATGTACGCGGTGACCTCGGGGTTCGCGTTCAGCTCGTCGATGACGGCTTCCAGCTCCTGCTGAGTGATCGACTCGGGCAGGTCGCGCCGGATCGACTTGATGCCGACCTTCTCGCACGCCTTGTGCTTGCCCTTGACGTACGAGTGCGAGCCGGGGTCGTCGCCGACCAGCACGGTGGCCAGGCCCACGGAGCCGGGCAGCGCGGCTACCCGCGCCTTCAGGTCCTCGAACAGCGCGTTCCGGGTTTCGTTGCCGTTGAGCAGCGTCGCAGTCACGTCTTCATCCTCCCACTGGGCAGCGCGGCGACGCCCACCGACACCAGCGTCAGCACCACGCCGACGACCGTCGGCAACGCCAGGTGCCCGCTCAGCCCGTCCAGCAGCACAGCCCCGATGAGCTGCCCGCACACGCCGCACAGCCCGAGCATCAACACGCCGATGTACCGCACCGACACGATCGCGCCGCCCACGCCGACGATGCCGAGCAAGCCGCCGAGGTAGAGCCACCACTGAGTCGGGAACGAGGCCGCCCCGCGGGCCGCCACCAGGTTCACGAGCAGCAACGCGACGGTTCCGGTGGTGAAGTTCACCAAGATCGTCGCCACCGCGTGCCCGGCCGCGTCGCGCACCAGCCCGTTCACCGCCTGCTGCCAGCCGATCAGCAACCCGGCGAGCAACGGCAGCACCGCGAGCCACAACGTGTCCGGCGACGTGAACTGAGCCGACACCGCGACCACCACCGCGACGACACCGACCGCCGCGCCGAGCCCTCGCGTCACCGTCAACGGCTTCGGCTCACCCGGCCCGATGCCGCGCCGGTCCACGACCAGGCTGCTCACCACCTGCCCGACGACCACCGCGACCGTGAACACCGCCACCCCGATCGTCGCGATCGCGATGCCCTGCGACGCCACCAGGAACGCGCCCGCGAGCCCGCCGACGCACTCCCACCACCGGATCCGCCGCTGCGCCAGCGCGTCCCGCAGCCGGCGCAGCCCGTCCCGGCCGGACTGTCGCGACAGGACCGCCACCACCAGCAGCACCCACCCGCTGCCAAATGAGATGAGTGCGGCGAGGAAACCGTTCTGCAACGACTCGGCGAGCGACCCGTTGACCCGTCCCTGGACCGCGAGCGCCATTCCGCCGATCGTGGCCAGCACACCGCCGGTCACCTGCGCGGACCGGGACAACGGCTCCTCCAGCGGGGACGGACGTGTTCTTGATCAGCTTTAACCCGGTGGGTGCACCGCGTTATGGTCGGGCCTCCACCGTTCGGCGCAGCGGCGGGGGACGTGTGCGATCCGGCGATTTGCAGGGGAAGATGTTGGCGTGTCCGAGCCGAAGCCGTTGAACCCTACCGAGCAGGACGCTCTGGTTAAGCAGATCGGCCTGACTCTAATGCGGGCCGCTCCAGAGGACTGGCGCAGTGTGATCGCGCAGTACCGAGCCACCGGCCGGTACTTCGAGCTGGAAGCCGAGATGCGGCTGCAGGACGGCTCCTCGCACTCCTGGGCGCCGCCGCAGGACGTCGCGTCCCTGTTCGCCCGGTTGCGGGCGGGCATGCACCGCGAGGGCAGGGGCAGCTGGACGAACGCCCGCTACCAGCTCGACCACCCGTCGAGCTACAACCTCGACTTCGACCGAGCCGAACCGAGCTGGCAGACGCCTCCTCCGCAGCAGGCGTACTTCGACGAGGTGCGGTTCTTCCCGCGTGCCGACGAGAACCTGCCGGACTGGCTGCGCCGCAGGCTGAACCCGCCGACGCCGGTGTTCCGCACGGTCCGGGTGTTCGACGGGGCCGGGCCGAACGGTCGTCCGTCGGTCAACCGCCCGCCGGTGCCGGAGCCCGAGGTCGCGCCGCTGCTCACCTACCTGTCGAACGCCCCGGTCGCCGTGGCCGGGCGTGGCTTCGACGCGGACGTGCTGGCACCGGACGCGCCGCAGGTCGTGCCGTCCGGGTTCCAGACCGACGGCGTGTGGATCTGGCCCGCGGGAGTCTCCTACTACCTGCGCAAGTACGGCGTGCCGCCGGAACCCGAGCTGGTCGAACGGGCGCGTGCCGCCGGTTTCAGCCTGCCCGAGGTGTCCGAGGAGTCGAGGCTCGCCGCCGCCGCGAACCTCGGCGCGCCCGCCGCGCCTCCCGGGACCCAGCTGCTCGAACCGGAGCCGGCGCCCGAGCCCGAACCCGAACCTCAGGCCGACGCCACGCAGTTCGTGCAGGCGCCGAAGTTCGAGGCCGAGCAGGAGCCGGAGGAGTACGACTTCGAGCCGATGTACCCCGAGCCGCAGGCGGCCGAGGTCACGACCGAGCAGCCGCAGGTCGTGGCCGATCCGGAGCCCCTGCCCGAGTCCGACGACATCGGCGCGACGGTCGCCGTGCCCGTGCCGCTGCCGACCGCGGACGGGCCGCCCTACCGGGTGGTCTTCGACTCCGACGGCGTGCCCGACCTCGACGAGCGGCGCCTGCGCGACACGTACGGCGCGGGCATGGACCTCTTCGCCCCGCACCCGAGCGACGTCGAGGAACCGGAGCCCGTCGTCAAGGCGGTTCCCGACCCCGAGCCGGTCGCCGTGGAACCGGTCGAAACCGATCTCGCCCACGAAGACGAACAAGATGTCGTGGACGCCGTCGACGAACCCGAGATCCCGACCGCCGGTCCGGACGAGCCCGAGCTCCTCACGCACCACCGCGAGGCGGAGCTCACGGACAACATCGAAGCGGAGACCGAGGAACGCCCGCGCGACGCCATGCAGGACACGATGGCGTGGAGCCCGGTCCTCGACGAGCCGCTGGAGAGCCCGGCCGAGGTGACCGAGGAGCACCCGGTCGTCGCGGTCGCCGAGGACGAGCCGGACCTGGCCGAGGACGAGATCGAGTCCACCACCTCGTTCGAACCCCAGGCCTTCGAGCAGTCGTTCGAGCAGCAGCCGTTCGAGTCCCAGCTCGACGCCCACTTCGAACCGGAGCCCGTGGCCGAGGTCTCGCCGCTGCCGCCTGCTGTGGTGCCGGTCGTGCCGGTGCCGGTCCCCGCGCCCGCTCCCGTCGAAGAGACGACCCAGTTCGACGCGGCGCTGTTCAACGAGCCGGAGCCCGAACCGGAACCCGAGCCGGAGCCGGTGAAGCCGCCGCGCACCGTCACGCCGGAGGAAGACCGCGAACTGGCGGGCACCCGCCGCGCGCTCGACGACCTGAACGTGCCGCACGGCGTGTTCCGGATCGGCGAACCGGCCGACCGCACCTGGACGCTGCGCCTCGACGGCGACAGCTGGGAGGTGTGCTGGTTCGACCACGGCCCGAAGAGCCCGGTGCGGTTCGACAAGGTCGAGGACGCGTCGGCGTACCTGGTCGGCAAGCTGGTGCTGGGCAACTTCCGCACGATCCCGCGGGCACCCCAGCCCCCGCCACCACCGCAGCGGCCGATGAGCAACGGTTTCCGCGAGGAGCCGCGCCGCCCGGTTCCGCCGCAGCGCCCGCCGATGCCGCAACCGCAGGCGCAGCAGGCACCTCCGCCCCCGCCGCCGGCTCAGGTCCCGGCACCGGCTCCGGCACCCTCGCCGGTCGCCGCCGCCGTGGCCCAGGAGGAGCCGTCGAAGCGGAAGTTCCCGATCTCGCCGCTCGCGGGCGAGCCGCCGCTGACGTTGTTCCGCCACAAGCAGATGTTCGAGCTGCCGGCGGGCACCGAGGTCGACCGCTACGGCGACCAGAGCGGCAACCTCGTCTACGTGGCGGGCACCCCGTTCCCGGAACGCAGCCTCGTGCCGTCGTGGATCAACCGCCCGTACCGCGTGTACCGGTTGCGCCGCCCGCTCGAGGTGCTGACGGGTGTCGCGGTGCCGTGGTTCGAGCAGCCCGGCGGCGGAACCGCCTACCTGCTGCCGAAGGCGGTCGAGGAGATGGTCGCCGACGGCGTCCTGGTGGAGATCTCAGCTGACAACTAGTCCGTAGGCGGCCGCGAAAGCGATCGCCGTGTCGATGTCGATCAGGGCTCCGGCGAGCTTGGCCTGCCGGAGCCCGTTCGCGTCGATCTTCGCCCCGCGCAGGTCGGCGCCGTCGAGCTTGGCGTCCAGCAGTCGCGCGCCCATCAGGTCCGCCTGGCTCAGGTCGGTGTTGCGCAGATCGGCTTCGCTGAGGTTCGTCTCGCGGAACCGCTGGCCTTGAAGTTTCAGGTCGTACAGCGGTGCCTTCACGAACGAAGCCAGCGTGAAGTCCACCTCGGTGAAGGTGATCGGCCGCAGCACGCAGTCGACGAAGTTCGAGCCCATGAGGCTGCACGAGTTGAACGACGACCGGGTCAGCACCGTGCGGTCGAAGGTGCACTGCCGGAACGCCGTCGCGTGGTGCTTCGACTCACCGAGATCCGTCCGGGTGAAGTCGCACCGGGTGAACGTGCACCCCGTCGTGACGAGCTCGCGGAGATCGGCTTCGGTGAAATCGCAGTCGGTGAAAGACCGCTTCTCCCAGTGCTGACTTGGCATGTTGGCGTCGGAGTAATCTTCGCCAACCTCTTCGACCAGGTTGTCCACTCTCACACTCTGCCATTGGCCACGTGTTGGTAACGTGCGGGTCGCCGGGCGACCTGCCCGACGTCAACGAGGACCGTCATTCGGGAAGGCTCATGACCCGCACGCCCGTGAACGTCACCGTCACCGGTGCAGCCGGCCAGATCGGCTACGCACTTCTCTTCCGCATCGCCTCCGGCCACCTGCTGGGCCCGGACACCCCGGTCAACCTGCGGCTGCTGGAGATCACCCCCGCGCTGAAGGCCGCCGAGGGCACCGCGATGGAGCTCGACGACTGCGCCTTCCCGCTGCTCAAGGGCATCACGATCACCGACGACGCGAAGACCGCGTTCGACGGCGTGAACGTGGCCCTGCTCGTCGGCGCCCGCCCCCGCACCAAGGGCATGGAGCGCGGCGACCTGCTCGAGGCCAACGGCGGCATCTTCAAGCCGCAGGGCGAGGCGATCAACGCCGGCGCCGCTGACGACGTGAAGGTCCTCGTGGTCGGCAACCCGGCCAACACCAACGCCCTCATCGCCCAGCAGCACGCGCCGGACGTCCCGCGCGAGCGCTTCACCGCGATGACGCGCCTGGACCACAACCGCGCCCTGTCGCAGCTCGCCAAGAAGCTGGGCGTCGCGGTCACGGACATCCAGAACATGACGATCTGGGGCAACCACTCGGCCACCCAGTACCCGGACCTGTTCCACGCCAAGGTGGGCGACAAGACCGCCGCCGAGGCCGTGAACGACCAGGCGTGGCTGGAGAACGACTTCATCCCGACCGTCGCCAAGCGCGGTGCGGCGATCATCGAGGCCCGTGGCGCCTCGTCGGCCGCTTCGGCCGCCAACGCCGCCATCGACCACATCTACGACTGGGTCAACGGCACCGAGTGGACCTCGATGGCCATCCCGTCGGACGGTTCGTACGGCGTGCCCGAGGGCATCATCTCGTCGTTCCCGGTCAAGTGCTCGGGCGGTTCGTACGAGATCATCCAGGGCCTGGAGATCGACGAGTTCTCCCGTGGCCGGATCGACGCCTCCGTGGCCGAGCTGGTCGAGGAGCGCGACGCGGTCAAGGGCCTGGGCCTGATCTGAGTTTTCCGTGGCAGTGTGGGGCACGTGCGCATTCCATGGGACGTGCCCCAGCCACAGCTTTCCGATGACGTGCATCCTGCGCTCGCTGACGCCGCCCGTGCGGCGTCGGCGGCGTATGGACGCGCCCGATCTCTGCACACGCGCCTCGAACTCCGCGAAGAAGTGGCGGACGGCGCCGACGGAACACCGACGATGCGCGTCGATCGCATCGTTGAAGACGCGATCCTGGAATCCATCCACCGCAGTCGCGTGAACCTGCTTTCCGAGGAAGCCGGGTTCGTCGACAACGGCTCCTCGATCACCCTCGTCATCGACCCGGTAGACGGGTCCGCGAACGCCGCGTTCGGCGTTCCTCTCTCTTGCTTCGCCGGTGCACTCGTTGAGGACGGCACGGCCAAAGAAGCTCTTACGACGTGGTTCGACACGGGCCGTGCGTGGCATGCGCGCGCAGGAGTGCCGACGTCGTTCCGCACGACCGGGCGCACGTCGTTGGACGGCGCTTCCGTCTGCATGATGCGCCCCAAGACCGGCACGCAGGACGCGTGGCTGCGCATCGCGAACCGCGCCGACCGCATCCGGGTGCTGTGCACGACCTGCCTGGAGACCATGCTGGTCGCGGAGGGCACCGTCGACGCGTTCATCGACCCTGGCAGCGACACGCACCGGATCATGGACCTCGCGACGGCGCTGGTCACCGTGCCCGCCGCGGGTGGCGTGCTGGTCGACCTGAAAGGCCGGCCGTTCACGTTCGAACCCGACCTGACCCACCGGTGGTCAGGGGTGGCGGCAGCGACTCCTCAGCTGGCCGAGGAGTTGATCAAGACCGTCCTGGGTTAGATCTCGCCGCGCGGCTCGACGATGCAGTCGGGTCCGGGGAAGACCAAGCCCTCGTGGCCGTCGTTGAAGCGGACCAGGTACGGCGGCTGGCCGTCGGTCCCGCGCACTTCGAGGATCTCGCCCAGGCGCTCCTCGAGTCCTACGGAGCGGCTGTGGACGTGGAGCCTGTCACCAACGGTTGCTTGCATGATGCTGCGACACCTCCGGTGTGCGGCGTGAGGCATGGCGCGCTGAACGCGTCAAAGCCTAGGCCGACACCGGAGGTGCGCAACAGGGCTCTATTGCTCATCCACCGCAGGCTGAGGAGACCTTCGCGACGAGGTCGGCCTTCTGCTGCACCCAGTCGGCCGCGGAGCCGACGTTCTGCATGCCGTTGGCCGCCTCCGTCAGCGCCTTCTTCACCTGCTCGTCCGGCGAGGAGTTGGCGAGGTTCTCGAGCTCCTTCGCCTTGGCCTGGGTGTCCTCCAGCGCCTTCTGCGGGTCGCTCAGGTCCGGTGAGAAGCCCACCAGCTGGATCGCGTCGGCGCACAGCTTCACCTTGTCCGCGGTGTCGCTGACTCCCTGGATCGTGTCGCAGGCCGTCAGGCTGCCCAACGCGATGACGGCTGCTGCCAGCGTTCCAACTAGGCGCATTCGCTCTCCCTCTTGCCCGATGTGTCCGGTTGCGTTGCTTATGACTCTACCGATCGGCGTCTTGCGAGACCTGGCGTTGGTAGAGCTTGCGGATGACGTCGTCGATTTCCGGCTCCACGACGGCGAGGTCGTGGACCTCCACCTGCCGCACCACCTGGGTGATCAACGCAGCCGCCGTCGTCTCCGCTCTCCTGAACGTGAGGTGGTGCCGCAGCCCTCCCGCCTCGCTGCGCACCGCCGTCACTCCAGGGACGTCCGGTGCGGGCCCGGGTTCCCGGAGGTCGATGACCAGCACGCGTTCCGGGGTGACCTCGGCGCGCAGCTCGTCCAGCGGTCCGTCGGCGAGCACCCTGCCGTGGTCGATCACCATCAGCCGCGGGCAGAGGCGTTCGATGTCGTCCAGATCGTGCGTGGTGAGCAGGAGTGTCGTGCCGCGGCGGGTGTTGATGTCCTGGAGGAACTCCCGGAGGCGTTCCTTGGACTCCAGGTCCAGGCCGATCGTGGGTTCGTCGAGCACCAGCAGTTCGGGCGCGTGCAGGAGAGCGGCGGTGATCTCGCCGCGCATCCGCTGGCCCAGCGAGAGCTGACGCACCGGGGTGACCAGGAACTCCTGCAGGCCAAGGAGTTCGACGCACTCGTCGAGCCTGGTCCGGTAGTCCGGCCGGTTCACCCGGTAGATCGACTTCAGCAGGTCGAAGCTGTCCTTGAGCGGCAGGTCCCACCACAGCTGGCTGCGCTGGCCGAACACGACGCCGATGCGCTTGGCGAGATCGCGGCGCTGCTTCGACGGGTCCACGCCGCCCACCCGGATGTGCCCGCTGGTCGGCACCAGGATCCCGGTCAGCATCTTGATCGTCGTGGACTTGCCGGCCCCGTTCGGCCCGACGTACCCGACGGCTTCACCGGCTTCGACGCCGAAGGTGACGTCGTCGACGGCGGTGACCGTCTTGTAGTTGCGTCGCAGGCCTTTCGACGTGGCGACCTTGAACTCCCTGCGGAGCTCCCTGACCTCGATCATGATCCCGTTCCCCGGTAGTGCCTGACCGCGAACCGCCACACGAGCCCGGCGACTCCTGCCGCCAGTGCCGCGACGAGCGGTGATGTCCAACCGACCCAGCCCGGCAACCCGAGCGGATCCTGCTTCCCGAGCAGCGCGAGGCTCGGGTAGTACGCGACGAACGCACCCGGCACGACGTACGCCATCAGCCAGCGCAGCGGCCGGGAGTAGACGTTGATCGGGTACGACGTGAAGGCGTTGCTGCCGTAGGTCACCGAGTTGGAGAACTCACGGCCGTCGATGATCCAGAAGCACACCGAGCACGCCACGACCCAGACCGAGCTGAAGATGACCGCCGCCGCGATCGGCGCGGCGACGGTCAGCGCGACCTTCGCCGGACTCCACTCGACGGGCACGTGAGCGAGCGCGTAGATCATCACGGCGAGCGCGCCGACGATGCGCCCGACCCGGCGCAACCGGATGTCGGACACCATGATCTGCGGCAACGTGCGGAGCGGCCGCAACAGCAGCACGTCGAAGCTGCCGGTGCGGATGTAGGTCGGCAGGTTGTCGAGCTGCCCGGCGAACAGGTCCGCCACACCGAACCCGGCACCCGCTACGGCGTACATCAGCAGCACTTCGTTCTTCGTGAACCCGCCGAGCGCACTGACCTGGCCGAACAGCACCAGGATGACCACCAGCTCGATCCACTGCGCCAGGATCTGGGTGACGAAGTCCAGCGCGAACGAGGTGCGGTACGCCATCTGGCTGCGCAGCCGCGCGCCGATGAGCCTGGGGTAGACGACGTCAGCCACCCTGGACCACCACCTTGCGCACCGCGCGGTGCAACGCGATGTGGCCCAGCGCGAGGATCACCACGGCCCAGAACGCTTGGTAGAGCAGGAGTTTCCCGGCGTTCCCGTGCCCGAGGAACACGTCGACCGGTGCCTGCAGCAACGCCGGGAACGGCGTCATCCACAGCACCTCCCGAGCCCACTGCGGGAAGAACGCGATGGGCACCGTCAGCCCGCACAGCAGGCCGGAGGTGACGTTCCAGAACCCGAAGAGCCCGCGGTTGTCGAGCAGCCAGAACGCGCTGACCTCGATCAGGAACCGGCAGCCGAAGCAGATGACCAGCGCGACGACCGCGCTGACCAGGAAGAGCGGCCACTGGTAGCCGTGCTCGGGGAACCGGAACGGGAACAGCAGCATGCCGATCAGCATCGGCGGCGCGAGCCTCGCCAGGAACGCGTACCCGCCGCGGCCGAGGTCCTCCGCGAGCAGCGCGGCCTGCAGGTTCCACGGCCGGTACAGATCGACGACGACGTCACCGGATCGCACGCGCTCGGCGAGCTCGTTGTTCCCCCACAAGAGGATGAACCCGAGCAGCCCCTGCCCGATCCAGACGTACGTGTTGGCAGCAGCGACGTCGTACTCCGCGATCTCGCCGTTCGCCGCCTTGAGAGCGGCGATGATGACGGCGACCCGCAGCAGGCCGAAGACCACGTTCGCAGTCATTCCGGCCAGCATCGCTTGTCGGTAGGTCGAGTACCTTCGAAATCCAGCAATGATCAAATCGGCGTGAACACGCACATCGATCCACGTTACCGACCGTCGCAAGTGGATTTTCTAGTTGATCGAGACCTGGGACTCGTGGTCAGGCCCGGGAGGTCGAAGCGTGAGTCGCCCCTCGGCTGGTCGCCCGGGTAGTTCGTGGTCTCCCCGAAGCCGCCGGGGCACGTGCCGAGGCCCGGTACCGGCCGTACTCCAGCTTGACGACCCACTTGCGCTGACAGACGAACCAGCTGCCGCCTGCAGGCGTAGGTCGTCCGCAGCCCGCCTTCGCCCCGGACTGGTGACAACCGCCGGGGCGCTGACGTCCAGCGATCCCGCGACGGCAAGGCATGCGACGAGTGCGCGAAGCTTCTTCGTGATCCCCCAGGATGTTTGTCGAGGGGATCCTGTTCAGCTGCCGAACGCACTCATGACCAGTTCGCCGCCTTCTTCGGGCGCCGCGAGGCACATGAAGTAAGAGCGCTCGCCGTCCTTGTAGCCGATCGCGGTGAAGTCCCAGCCCGTGATGTTCACGTTGGGCTTCTTGTTCGCCTGCATCATCTCGTTCGTGCAGACCTGGGCGACTTCCGGCGCCTTCACCAGGTCGTCGTTGTCGACTTTCGGGATGTCGCCGGAGAGCCAGCCGCCCGCGAAAGCCTCCCAGTAATGCTCCTCGGAGCAACTGCCCACCCGCCGGGCCGTCGCCGCCTGCCCGCCGATGCTGTTGATCCCGTAGTAACAGGTCGACTTGTCGATGCAGAACTTGTCACCGCACTTCTTGAGGAACGGCGGGATGTCCTCCGCGCCGCCCGGCTGCGTCGTGGTCGGTCCAGGGCCTTGGGCACCTGCTTTTTCGTTGTCGAGGAGGTTCCACGCGAGCACCCCGACGCCGATCGCCACGACGAGCCCGGCCGCGGCGACCAACGGCCACACCTTGCGCTTCTGCGGCGCGTGAACCGGCACGGTGGGCTGCCGCAGCGGGTCCAGCAGCTCGTCGCGCAGCTGTGCCGCACTCGGCGTGCGCAGGTTCGCGTCCGGGTGCAGGGCGCGGGCGAGGGTGTCGTGCAAGGCCGGCGGCACCCCGCCAACCGCCGTGATGGGCCTGCGCAGGATCTCGCCGAGCTGGTCGAAGCTGCTGATCGGCCACGGCACCGGACGCGGCGGCTTGCCCGCCAGCAACGTGTAGAGCGTCGCGGCGAGCGAGTAGACGTCGGCCTGCGGCGTGGGTTCCGCCATCGCGAACGCTTCCGGCGGCGCGTAGCTGGGGCTCAGGGCGTCCCGCGTGACCGTGCTGCCGCCCTGCGCGTCCAGCAGCGCCGCGAGCCCGAAGTCGGCGAGCTTCGGCGTGCCGTAGCGGTCGACGAGGATGTTGCCCGGCTTGATGTCGCGGTGCAGCACGCCTTCCGCGTGCGCCGCGGCGAGTGCGTCGGCGAGCTTGATGCCGAGGTCGCGGACTCGTTCGTGGTGCAACGGGCCTTGTTGATCGAGCTGGTCGGCGAGCGACCCGCCCGTGCACAGCTCCATGACCATGTACGGCGTGCCTTGCGCGGTGATGTTCGCGTCGTGCACACCGACAACGTGCGGGTGCCCGGAAAGCCTGGCCGCCGCGTGCGCTTCCCTCAGGAATCGCCTTTTGTCCCGCTCGTCGACGAGCACCCGGTTGTCGATCTTGACCGCGACATCGCGGCCCAACTGTGCCTGGTGGGCGCGGTAGACGGTGGCGAATCCGCCTGCGCCCAACGGTCTCAGGTCGGTCAGGCCGGGAATGCGGGGTGCGGTCACGCGCGGGAGCTTAGTTCCGCACCCCGACAGTTCCTCGGTCAGACCGTGCAGTTCAGCGAACCGCTGCGCAACGCGTGGCTGCTCGTGTTGTCGTCGTCCGACCACAGCACGACCTTCTTGCCACCCACGCAGTTCGGCGAGATCGCGAACCCTTCGAGGTTGAGGCCGGACAGCTTGGCTGGCGGGTCGTACGTCGCCTTCAGCTTGAACTTGCCGCTGCTGATGGTGAACGTCGTGGCCCGCCCGTTGCAGTGGTCGTCGCAGGTGGTCCACAGCCGCGAGCCGTCGAACTCCAGCTCCATCACCTGCTTCTGCCCGCTCGCGAACTTCGCCAGCAACTTGGCGCCCGTGGTCTGCAACGCGTACACGTACACCTGCCCGGTCGCCTCGAGCCCGACCGCGAACAACCCGCTGCCGTGACCGGAGTAGTCGGCGGGGTTGTAAGTCTTGCCCGTGTCGTCCTTGAACCCGTTCTGCGTCAGGTAGCTGTCCGGCACCCACGCGATGCCCTCGGGCCCGGCGTTGGGATCGACGTCCGGCATCCCGGGCAGTGCCCACTCGCCGGTGGCCGCGCTTCCAGTGCCGTACTTGAGAATCGTCGGCGCGCTTGTGTTGTCGTCGTCGTTGTCCCGCTCACTGACGACGAACAGCCCGTCCGGCGTGGAGACCACACCCTCGGCGTCAGGATCGCCCTGCCCGTCCTTGAAGCTCAGCGACCTGGTCTGGTCGACCTTCCACAGCGCCCCGTTCGGCACGAGCCGGTAGAGCGTCGAGGGGCTGTTCTTCACCGCCCACACGACGTTCGCGCTCTCGAACGAGAGCCCGCTGAGGTTCTTGCCGAAGACGCTCGTCCCGTCAGCCGTCCTGGTGGCCGAATCGCCAGGCCAAGCCGTGGCAGCCTGAGCCGGCGTGATCGCCAGGCTCAGCGCGAGGACCGTGAAAACGCCAATCGCCTTGATGCGCAACGCAACCGCCCCTTCTCGCACGAGGTGGTCAAGATCGCACCTCGTTCGGGCTGGCGGCGTTCATCCAGTGGACCAGACGATGAACAGCAGACGCTACTTCGCTTTCGCCGCTGCCTTGGCGGCCTTCTTGAAGTCGCGGACCTCCAGCAACGACTTCTGATCGGTCACATCCGCGACACTGCGCCGACTTCCGTCCTCGCCGTAGTGCCCGGCGGCCTCGCGCCAGCCGTCCGGGGTGATGCCGAACTGTTTGCCCAAAAGGGCGAGGAAGATCTTGGCCTTCTGCTCGCCGAACCCGGGCAACGCCTTGAGCCGCTTGAACACCGCGGCTCCGTCACCGTCACTCCAGATCCTGGTGACGTCGCCGTCGTAGTGCTCGACCACGAACCGGCTGAGTGCCTGCACCCGCTTGGCCATGGAGCCGGGGAAGCGGTGCACGGCGGGCGGGGTGGCCATGATCGTCGCGAACGACTCGGGATCCGCCTCGGCGATGCGGTGGACGTCCAGGCCGCCCATGCGGTCGGCGAGCACCTTGGGGCCGGAGAACGCCTTCTCCATCGGAATCTGCTGGTCCAGCAACATTCCCAAGAGCAGAGCGAAGCGGTCCTCGGCCAGGAGGGCGTCCGCGTCGGGGTTCTGCGCGAGGCAAAGCGTGCGGGTCATGGCGGCAATCCTGACATGACCGGCGCTATGGCACGACTTCTGGTAAAGCCAGCGATACGTCAGCGCACGTTTTTATGATCGGGGCATGCCGGAAAAGCCCGCTGTTCTTCCGCCGTTGCCCGGTGTCCGGACTCGCGTGCCGATCGCCACGATTGTCCTTCTCGCTTCCTGGGCGATTTGCACCGCGCTGTACCACCTCGGTGCCGAGAGGCTGTTCCTCGCGGTGCGCCGGGACCCGGAAGCGCTGGCATCAGGGCAGGTCTGGCGGGTGATCTCGCCGGTGCTGGTGCAGCCGGACTCGGTGTTCGCGGTGGTCGTGCTGGGGGTGTGTGCGGCGCTGCTGGGATTTCACACCGAGCGGACGTTCGGCACCGGTCGTTTTGTGGTGATGCTTCTGGCGGGTGGTCTGGCCGGGCACATCATCGGCGAGTGGTGGCAGCCCTATTCCGGTGGCGTGTCCGTCGCGTTCTGCGGGCCGGTTGGCGCGGTGGCGGCCTACGTGTTGGTCGCGCGAATCAAGAAGCACTTCGTCGCGGCGTGGATCGTGCTCGTGGGCGCGGTGGTGTTGTGCGTGTTCACGGACATCCACGGGCCTGCGATTCTGGCCGGTGCCATCGCGGGGTTCTTGCTGTGCCGCTCAGCGGAACGGGGTGCAACCCCGTCCGGCGCGGGGTCCGTCTCCTCGGCACCGTAAGGGGCTGACCACCGTGGCGGCGGGCACCGCGCACGCCTGCGGTTGTGCGCCCGCCACCGAGGAGCAGTTGCTCGCTCGGGCGGCGTCGACCTGTCCGTGGGCCGGGACTACCTGATCTACGCCACCGGTGACTCGTCGGACGCGAAGGCCGACACGAACCTGTGCAGTGGCACGCGGCAGGTGAACGCGGCGAAACCGGCCTGCCGCGGGTGACTAGGCTCCGGCGACCCGGACCTCGGAGACCACTTGGCGCACCAGCACGCGGAGTGCCTCGCGGTCGACGGTCGCCGGGTCGTCGGCGAGCCAGTCGCCGATCTCGCGCACGAACTGTTCCGGGGTCATCGGCGGGATCTCGAAGTCGAGGTCGTCGTCGCAGGTGACCTCGCCGGCCCGGCTCGGGTAGATGATCAGGGCGCCGCGGATCTCCAGCCACGGCAGGAGCTCGGTGAAGCGTTCGACACCGTCGAGCAGCTGGGAGCCGCCGCCGCGGAACGGGTGGCCGTTGCGCCAGAGCTCGCCGTCCTCGTCGCAGTAGTAGTGGCCGGGCAGCCACGACTTCGACTCGATCAACACCAGCCGTCTGCCGCACAGCAGCGCGTGGTCGACGTCGGTGAAGACGGAACCGGGCCAGGCGAGGCCGTGGAAGATGCGCACGCCCGGTAGCTGCGTCAGGTACTCGGTCAGCAGTCCGGCGGTCAGCCGTTCGCGTCTGTTTTCACCCGGACGGCCGAAAATGGTGTTCCCGTCGTACTCACCGGCGAACGCCCGTTCGGCCCTCGCGACGGCGAGATACCGGCGTGCCAGTCGGAACGCGCCGTAACCGGCGGCCGCCACGAGAGGCAGCCAGACGGCGATCAGCAGCGGGGACAACGGCAGCGTCAACGGGATCAGCAGGACGAACCAGCCACCGATCGCGGCCGCCGCGGGGGCGTGGCCGAGGCCCGCGGCGGGGACGTAGCGGACCCGCGCGCCCAGGTCGATGCGGTGCCACCAGTCCATCGAGCCGAGGTCGACGCGGGGGCGCGGCGCCATGTAGTTCGGGTCGTCGCCGAAGTCGCGCAGCCTGCCCGCGCGGCCTGTTCGACGAGGTCGCGGGCGTGCCTGTGGACGCACGACCGGCGGCACTACGACCGCGGGGCGGTCGTAGTCGGCGCGGCGGACCGGGTCCTTCAGCGTCTCGTAGGCCTCCTGGAGCAGGCGGAAGCCGCCAGACGTCCCACCCGCGTCGGGGTGCATGACCTTGGCGAGCGACCGGTAGGCCGACTTGATCTCCGAGGCACTGGCGCCCCGGCTGACACCGAGCAACTCGTAGTAGTCGATCCCTGGCACGACACCGTCCAGTCCGAGGTTGGTGCATGAACCTTATTGGGTCCAACACTTTCGCAGGGCATACGGCCCGCCGTACGCGGTCTAGTGTGTTCCTACGCAGTGTGAAGGGGCCTGTAGCGCAGTGGTTGTCGCGCCCTCCCAGATGAGAGGGAACACGCCGGTTCGAATCCGGCCGGTCCCGCGAGCAGCACCTTCTCCGGCTCCCGCCATTCCTCCTCCACGGCCCGGCCGCGTTCCCGGTTCAACCATTGACGGCAGTGGTCTAGTCCACCTAGCTTGAGAGCAGCGCCGCCGCGCCGTCACCCCCCAGAGGAGACCGCATGTTCAGGCGCAGAATAATCGCGGCCGCGACAGCACTCTTAACGGCAGCCACCCTCGCGGCGCCAGCCTCACAAGCCGCTCCACAGACCGACATCGGCGCCCAGGCCATCACCAACCGCGTCGTCGGCTACTTCGTGCAGTGGGGCGTCTACGCACGCAACTACCACGTCAAGAACATCCGCACGTCCGGCTCGGCCAGCAAGCTGACGCACATCAACTACGCGTTCGGCAACGTCTCCGGCGGCCGCTGCGTCCTCGGCGACACTTACGCGGACTACGACAAGTTCTACGACGCCGCGTCCTCTGTGGACGGTACGAGCGACACGTGGGACGCGGGTGCGTTGCGCGGCAACTTCAACCAGCTGCGCAAGCTCAAGAAGCTGAACCCGGGCCTCAAGGTCCTGTTCTCCTTCGGCGGCTGGACCTGGTCGGGCGGCTTCACCCAGGCCGCGGCGAACCCGGCCGCGTTCGCCGACTCCTGCTACAAGCTCGTCGAGGACCCGCGCTGGGCCGACGTGTTCGACGGCATCGACATCGACTGGGAGTACCCCAACGCGTGCGGTCTGAGCTGTGACACCAGCGGGCCCAACGCGTTCAAGAACCTGATGTCCGCCGTCCGCTCCCGGTTCGGCAGCGGAAACCTCGTCACCGCCGCGATCACCGCGGACGCCTCGACCGGTGGCAAGATCGACAAAGCGGACTACGCCGGCGCCGCGCAGTACGTGAACTGGTACAACCCGATGACGTACGACTTCTTCGGCGCCTGGGCCGCGCAGGGCCCGACCGCCCCGCACTCGCCGCTCACGTCCTACACCGGCATTCCGCAGCAGGGTTTCTGGACCGACGCGGCGATCCAGAAGCTCAAGAGCAAGGGCGTCCCGGCCAACAAGATGCTGCTGGGCCTGGGTTTCTACGGCCGAGGCTGGACCGGCGTCACCCAGGCGGCACCCGGCGGCACGGCAACCGGTGCGGCGCCTGGTACTTACGAGGCCGGCATCGAGGACTACAAGGTCCTGAAGGGCCGTTGCCCGGCCAACGGCACGGTCGCCGGCACCGCGTACGCCAAGTGCGGCAGCCAGTGGTGGAGCTACGACACCCCGGCCACGATCCGCAGCAAGATCTCGTGGGCGAGCGGGCAGAACCTGGGCGGTGTGTTCTTCTGGGAGCTCTCCGGTGACACGTCCAACGGCGAGCTGGTGAGCGCGATCCGCGGCGGTATCGGCTGATGCCGGTCGTGCCGGGTCCGGCGTCACCGGGCCCGGCACGCCCGCTCAGCAGCCGCTCGACGCGATCCTGACCTCCGGGGTGTAGGGGTCCGGGGCCCAGAAGGCGTAACCGATCCCGCAGCTGTCTCGTGGCGAATAGATCATGTTGCCGTAGTGCCGGCCCGGGGTGGGCGACGTGTGGAAGAAGGCGAACTCGTTCCGTGCCCGATCCCACGCCGTCAGCGACAGTTTGCCGTCCGTCGCGGTGCTGCCGCCCGCGTAGTTCGCGACCTCGATCCAGTTCGTCTTGCAGGTGGTCGAGTAGTAGAGGCGGAAGGTGCCCTTCGCGCTCGTCTTGGTGCCCGACACGACCCGGCTCGCACCGCAACCGGTGTCGTACGGGTCCTGTCGGTCGCAGCCGGCTCCACTGCAGGTGACGGCACTCGCGGCCGTGGCGAACCCGCCGATCATCGCGACGGAGAGCCCGATGGCGGCGGCGGTTCTGGTGAGCAGCTTGTTCCCCATCGGCGCACTGTAGGTCAGGATTCTCGGACCGCCCGAAGCATTTGACGACACGCAAAGGGTCGCGCCGTGGACGTACTCGAACACCTGCGCGGGCTCTGCCTGGCGCTTCCCGAAGTGACCGAACGCCTGAGCCACGGCGAGCCGACGTGGTTCGTCCGCGGCAAGAAGACGTTCGTGACGTTCGCCGATCACCACCACGACGACCGCAGAGCGTTCTGGTGCGCGGCCGGCCCGGACGTCCAGCAGACGCTCGTCGCCCAGGCCCCGGACTGCTACTTCCGCCCGCCCTACGTCGGCCACCGCGGCTGGCTCGGCGTGTACCTGGACGTCGAGCTCGACTGGGACGTCATCAGTGACCTCGTCGAGGACGCCTATCGGGTGATTGCCCCGAAGACGCTGGTCGCGCAACTCGACGATCGAGTTGCCGACCCGGCTGACCTGCCGCAGTCTTCCGCGCATGGCGACCTGTGACGTCTGTGGCAACGAGTACTGGATGGCCTTCGAGGTGCGCACCGTCGGCGGCGGCGTGCACACGTTCGACAGCTTCGAGTGCGCGATCCAGCGCCTCGCCCCGCGCTGCGAGCACTGCGACTGCCGCGTGATCGGGCACGGCGTGGAGGTGGAGGGCCGCTTCTTCTGCTGCGCTCACTGCGCACGCTCGGCGTCCACCGACCTGGGCGCGCAGATCCGCGACACCGTCGGTGCCCATCCGGGCTGATCGCTCACTGCGGAGAAGCCGAGTAACACCACGGCGGAACAACTGGATGTCCGCCGTGGAGGTGTGGGGTGAGCGACGACCTTGCGATTGTGCGCGACGTACTCGGCGATGATCTTTCGCCGGACCTGATCGACTCGGCGGTGCGGAACTCCAGATCGGTGATCAGGGCGTTGGTGGAGGCGTGGTACCGAACGCTCACCGCGACGAGATTCCGCCGCGTCAGAGCGGTGAGCTTTCGTACTTCGTGCCTGAGACCGGCTGGCGGGCCGACACCTGTTCCCATCAGATGGCTGCTGCGTACGAGGGAGGGCTCACCGCCCTCCTATACGTTCATCGAATCGTGGCCAACAGCCCCATCATGATGTTGTCGTCCGCGGCCATGAGGGGCAAGCCGCTCGACTACTGCACGAGTTTGCTGCTGCGGTCTTTGCACCTGCTCAATTCGCTGAAGCCTCTCATCGAGGCCGGGATCGTCGTGGTGATCGGCTCGAAGGCCACGTACAGCCACGGTCTCGCCAGTCGTCTGGTTCGGGAGAAGTTCGGCGAGGAGGTGCTCGACCGCCTCGACCTCCGGACGGTGGACAGCCTGGACCTCGCGCTGGGTTCTGGCTGTGCGGTCGATGTGTTCACCAATGGCGATGGTGAGTTCGAACAGCTCAGAAGCACTCTTGTCGGTGATGGCCGTCATGCGCTGGCGGATCGTTCAGAGGACGTGCACCTTTCCGCCATGCTCGACGCGCTCGTGCCCGACGCGACCGATCTCGACCTGAACGAGGTCGTCGCGATCCGGGCCGATGACTCGTTCGAGCTGTGGAGAAAGGATCTTCGAACCGCACTTCGCCGCATGATCGTGGTGGACAGCGTCGGCAGCCTCGCGGGCGAAGGCGTCGAAGAACTCAGATCCATCATGCAGGAGAGACTCGCCGGCATCAGGCAGACGGTTGGCGCGAGCAGCGCGATGGGCAAGCTCCGCCGCAACATCGCCTCGTTCTCGGTCGGCGGAATCGGTGCGGCGTCGGTTCTTCCGGTGGTGGGGCAGGCGAACGTGCTGTCCGAGGTCGCGATGCTGGGCGGTGCGCTCGGGGTGGGAACACTTTCACTCGGGGCTGCCGCGGTGGCAGCGGCGTTGAGGTCGGAACGGGCCGGTCAGCGTGCGTTGGAGCACCACTACGCCTTCATCGGGAAATGCGTGCCCAAGCGGCCCTGACTCAGCACGAGGTCCAGGCTGAGCGGCACGGGCGGCGGCAGTTCGTCCGTGCCGGTCCGGAACGACTCCAGCAGGTAGGCGACCAGGCGCTGCGACGCGGCCACCGCCACCTCCACCGGCACGCCCGCGAGACCGCCGTTGGCCACGAGCACCAGCGTCAGGTCGTGCGGCGAGAAGTCGGCGCGCAGCTGCCCGCCGGCCTTCGCCCGGTCCACCAGCTCGCCGAAGCAGTGCCACGTGTGTTCCCGCACCTTGGAGCGCATCTCGGGGAACGTCGCGACGAACGCGGCCGTGAACCCGCGGTCGGTCGCCTGCAGCAGGCACACCTTCTCGATCACCGTGCGGAAGCCGCGCCACGGGTCCGGATCCGCCAGCGCGTCCTCGATCACGGCCTGGCACACCGCGAACTGCTCGGTGAACGCCTCCGCCACCAGCGCCTCCTTGGTGGGGAAGCGCCGGTACAACGTCGCCACGCCGACACCTGCCCGACGGGCGATCGCGGCCATCGGCACGTCCAGGCCGCGTTCGGCGAACAACTCCCGTGCGACGGCCAGCACGCGCGCACGGTTTTCCGCCGCGTCGGTGCGCAACTGAGACTGCGAGGCGTTCATTTCATCTCACTTCGCGGCAAGTGGACGGGGGTCTCCACTTAGCAGGCTACGTTGGACGTCATGAACTTCAAGGGACCGTTCGCCCGCAACATGAACAAGGCGATCCTCGGACTGCGCAACGCGCCGCTGGTCGGCAAGTTCGTGCGCAAGGGGATCACCGTCGTGTCGTACACGGGGCGGAAGTCGGGCCGCACGTTCTCCACACCCGTTGGCTACCAACGGAAAGGCGACGTCGTGAGCATCCAGGTGATGATGCCGGACGACAAGACGTGGTGGCGCAACTTCAACGGCGAGGGCGGGCCGCTCACCCTCGATCTCGATGGCGCGCAACAGACCGGGCACGCGACATCGCACCGTGACGACAAAGGCCGCGTCACGGTGCGAGTGCAGTTGTAGAAACCCTTACGTGGCAAGGCGGCGACGTTCCAGCATCGCCGCCACCAGGTAGGCGCCGCCGCCCAGCACCGCCAGCACGCCGAACAGTCCCGGCGCGGGCACGAAGAGCGAAGCCGCCGCGACCAACGCCAGGAACGTCCCCAGGTTGTAGTGCAACGCGTTGCGGCGCACGGCTCCTTCGGCGATGTAGATCAGGCCGACCACGATCGTCGACCCCGCCGGCCAGAGCACGGTCTGCAGCTCGGGTTCGTCGAACACGGTGCTCAGCCCGGTGATCGCCAGCCCCAGCGCCACGAACCCGGTCACCCAGGCGGTACCGACGAGTTTCTCGGCACGGCGCCGATCTGGCGAAGCCGTGCGTTGGACGTGCAACGACACCCTCGTGGCCAGGATCGTGCCGACGACGAGCCCGCCACCGAGGAGTCCGATCGGCAGCCACGAAGGCATGACCAGGGCACCGGACCTGGACAGCAGCGCGGCACCGTGGCCGAAGACGTAGGCGAACGCGAAACCGAGGTAGGCGGCGATCATGGCGAGACCTCCAGAGATGTGAGCAGGCGTGTGGTGACCGCGGCGAGCTGAGCTGTGCGGCGGCTGGCAGCCCACTGGTGGGCGAGGCCGTGCAGGCCGAGCCAGAGCGCGGTGTTGCCCTCGAACAACCGGACCGCCGGTTCGGCGAGGTCCGCCGCACCGAACATCACGCGGTAGCGGCGGGGGTGGCGCACCGCGAAGTCCAGGTAGGCGAGGCCGGCCGCACGAATGTCGGGAGCAGCGAGGACAACGGCGGAGAGTTCGGCGAAAGCGTTGCGGCACATGGCCAGCAGGATCGCCGGTGCGTCGGGGAAGTGCTGGTAGACCGACGAGGTGGGGAGATCCGCCTCGCGGGACACCGCCCGCAGCGTCACGGCGTGGTTCCGGTCGACCAGCGCGGTCGCCGCCGTGACGATGAGCTGCCTCACGGCTCCGGGACGATGACGACCTTGCCGAGAACGGTGCGCGACTCGGCCAGTGCCAGTGCGGAAGCGGCCTCGGACAACGGGATCCGCGCGGCGATCTGCGGCGTCAGCACACCGTCGCCGACCAGCCGCAGCACGGCGGAGAGGTCGTCACGCAGCCGTGCGCGGAACGCGGCGGGGCGGAAGCGCTTGCCGGCCCAGAAGTTGTAGAAGCCCGCGCGCTTGCCGTTGGGCAGCAGGTTCCACAGCATCAGCTGACCGAAGAGCTTGAGCACCGGCAGCATCGCGTTGCCCGGCTCGTCCTTCGTCGCGGCCGAACCGTAGTTGACCAGCGCGCCACCGCGGCGCAGCAACCTCCAGGAGTCGTGCAGGGCGGGACCGCCGACGTGGTCGAACACCGCGTCCACACCGTCGGGCGCGATCTCACGGATCTTGGAGTACAGCTGCGGATCGCGGTAGTCGACGGGAATCGCGCCCAGCTCGCGCACGGCGTCGTGGTGACGCTTCGAGGCCGTGCCGATCACCTTGATGCCGGCGTGGCGGGCCAGCTGCACCAACGTCGAGCCCACGCCACCGTTCGCGCCCAGCACGACGATCGTGTCGCCGCGCTTGACCTTCGCGGTCCGGTACATCATCTGCCACGCCGTGACTCCGTTGACCACAACGGTTTCCGCCGCGGCCGCGTCCACGCCGTCCGGCACCGGCACCAGGTCGGCCGCCTCGACGATCAGGTGGCTCGCCCACCCGCCGACCTTGGTCACCGCGGCGAACCGGTGCAGCTTCAGCCCCGCGTCGACCCCAGGGCCAGTGGCGACGACCGTGCCCACCACGTCGTAGCCGGGCACGAACGGGAACGGCGGCTGGTCGAAGTACTTGCCCAGGCGCATCTGCTGCTCGGCGAACGAGACCCCGGTCGCGTCCATCCGCAGGACGACCTGGCCCTCACCCGGCGCGGGCAGCTCCCTGACCTGCACCTGCAGGCCGTCGGGCTCGACGATGCCCGGCAGGACGATCTCGGTGGTGGTGGCGATGGTGGCGTTCATCTGCGAGCTCCTCAGGTCTTCGACGTGCTGACAGACGTAAGCTAACGCCTGTAAGTCTAGAAGCACAAGACCTAACACCGATAAACTTTCAGGTGTATGGTTACGCGTGTGACGAGCACCGAACCGCGCAAGCGCAACCGCCGGGGCGAAGGTGGCAAACTGCGGGAAGAGATCATCGCCGCGGCCGTGGCCCTGCTGGACGAGGGCGGCGACGAACGCGCGGTCACGCTGCGCTCGGTCGCCCGCAAGGCCGGAATCGCCGCGCCGTCGATCTACGCGCACTTCGCGGACCAGCCGTCGATCATGCTGGCGGTCGTCCAGCAGGAGATGGACCGCCTGGCCGCCGCCCTGCGCGAAGCGAACGAGGGACCGGACGCGCGGACGAGGCTGTTCGCGGTTTGCCACGCCTATCTGAACCTCGCCCAGGAACACCCGCAGCGCTACCGGATCATGTTCGGCGGCCTGTGGACGCCCGCCGTCGACTCCTCGATCACCGACGCCGACCTGGACTCACTGGGCGCCGAGGCCCTCACCCTGCTCGCCGACGTGCTCAAAGCATGCGTGGACGCCGGAATCGCGCACGGCAGTGACGACCTCTACGGCGACGCGGTGGCGTTGTGGCTGGGACTGCACGGCCTTGCGCACCAACGGGCTGTGGTGCGCAAGATGCCAGGCCCGTCCGACGTGGCGGAACGGCTGATCACCGCGCTGGCACACCTGAAGCGTTAGGGAGCCTCGAACAGCGTTGACACCGACTCCCCGACGTTGATCCGCCGCATCGCCTCGGCCATCGCCGGCGCGATCGACAGCACCTTCAACTTCGGGACGACCTTCTCGGCCGGGATCGGCACGGTGTTGGTGGCGACGATCTCCAGCACGTCGTCGAAAGCTTGGAGCCGCTCCAAGGCGCCGGCGGAGAACAACCCGTGCGTGCAAGCGACCCGGATCGACCCGGCCCCGCGCTCCCGCAGCTTGTCCAGCAGCTCGATCACCGTCGACCCCTTGGCGATCTCGTCGTCCAGCACGATCACGTCGCGCCCGGCCACCTCACCGATCACCGTGGAGATCTGGACCTTGTCGTCCGCGAACCGCTGCTTCGCCCCAGCGGCAACGGGCAGGCCCAGGATCCGCGCGAAGTGCGCGGCCTCCTTGGCGTTCCCCAGATCCGGCGACACCACCACGGTGTTCGACAGGTCGTAGGCGGAGAAGTGCGCCGCCAACTCGCGCAGAGCGTGCAGGTGATCAACGGGCACCGAGAAGAACCCGTGCACCTGTGGCGAGTGCAACGTCATCGCCAGCACCCGCGAGGCCCCCGCCGCCACCATCAGGTCGGCGACCAGCCGCCCGCCGATCGAGATCCGCGGCGCGTCCTTCTTGTCCGAGCGGGCATACGCGTAGTGCGGCAGCACAACGGTCGTGCGCGCGGCCGAGGCGCCACGGGCAGCGTCCAGCATCAGCAGCAGTTCGACGAGGTGCTCCTGCACCGGCGGCACCAGTGGCTGGATCAGGAACACGTCCCGTTCCCGGCAGTTCGCCTGCAGCTGCACCTCGAGGCAGTCGTTGGCGAACCGGGTCAGGCGGCTGGGGGAGAGGTCGACTCCGAGATGACCACAGATCTCGGCGGCAAGAGACGGGTGGGCAGAACCACTGAAGACAGCGATGTCACGCACACCCGAAACCTACTCGACCAGCAGGACCAGCTTCCCGTCCTGGAAGAACGGGGTGAGGTTCCCGCGCGTGTCGACCGTGTGCGTGCCACGCGGCAGAACGGCCTCTATGGCCGTGAACGCGAGGATGTCCGACACGCCGTGACGGCCGCGCAACGCCCGTTGGCCCTGGTACCGCAGAGCGCGCCCCTCACGGCGGTATTGATGGGCCTCAGCAGCAACGGAGGCGCCGACTCGTAGCGCCTCCGGTCCTACCAAACGCCCTGATGACGCACCGCGCACCGCGACTCCGAAACCCTGCTGGACCAGTGAGTTCACCACTGCGTCCGACGGGGGGACCGGCACCAGGAAGGACATCGCGTAGTGCTGCTCGACCTCGTGCACCACGACGGTTCGCGCCGTGGTCAGCAACGTGTCGTGCAGCTCCAGTGCGATCTTCTCCGCTTCCCAGCGGTTTTCGTAGCCGGCGTCGACGCCGATGAAGGTGCTGGTCACCTGACCTCCACGAAGATCGGGTTGGTGTAGCACCACAGGTCCTCCCACGGGTTCGCGGCTCCCGGAGTGTCCGCCTGCGGTTCGAACGCGCCGCGGTTGCCGTCGGTTCCGCGCAACCGGAGGTAAAAAGGCTCCCGGACGTTGCGGAACGTGTGCGTGAAGACCGCATAGTGCCAGCGCGGCTCGTAGGAGCGCTCGACCTTCACATGTGGCGTGGACAACGTTTCGGATGATGTTCGACCGGTTACCGCACCCTTGATGAGGTCCAGACGGCGCAACCGGGGGATGAACCCGGCGCTGTTCGGACGGGTCGCCAAACGTGCCTTGACCAGCACGGTCACCTCAGATCCGCGCCTCACGCGGAGCCTCTCACCGAGCGTCGCGGTTCCGCCGGATGCGTAAACGTCGAACTGCAGATCGTCGACCAGTCCACCGTGCGAAACCCAGGCCCGACCGGCTCGCAGACCCTCCATCACGGCGCCGCGCGTCCGTCGCGAAGTGCCCACGACTGTGCGCGAAAATTCGCACGGGTAGAAGTCGACGTACGGCGGCAGCACCTGCGGCGGGCCGACGTCGAGCGGGTCGAGGTGCTTGCCGGTGAGATCGAACTGGTTGCCCGGCTCCGGCACGCGGACGACCGTGTCACGCGAGTTGAAGTGCGAGTCGGAGTTCGACGTGATCCACCAGCCGAGGCCCTCGGCGAGCAGCGAGTCCCAGACACCGCCGACCTTCGCCGTCATCCAGTCGAAGCCGCCGTAGGTCTTGTATGCCTCGACCGGATAAGCCGGGTACGAGTTCGAGCCGGGGCTGTTCGCGTAGCCACCGCGGTGGCCGCCGGGACCGCGCAACGGGTCGCCGTCGCCCTGCGCACCGGGCGCGCCCTCCATGCCGACAACGATGTCCGGAGCCAGGTCGCGCATGTTCCGCAGCTCGTGAGGAGCCACGCGGCCGTTGCGCATCGGGTGGTTCACGAACACCAGCGCGGACTTCATCGTGCCGTTGCGGATCTTCGTCTGGAGGAACCGGATCGCGTCCAGCGCCTTCTTCTCGTTGGCGGGGTTCGAGGCTTCCTGACCGTTCAGCCGCCAGTCGAACTGCCGCTCGAAGTCGCGCAGCACACCGGCCTCGTCGTGGCAGTCCTCCAGGAAGAGGGTCGCGTGCTCGGCGCCGGGCACGTTCCACTCCATGCCGTGCCACAGCAGGAGTTGCGGGAACTTCCGTTGCGCCCGCTTGATGTCCGCGGCCGTCGCCTCGACCGAGTGCGCCTCGTGCGACGCGTGGCCGTGGTCGGTGATCACGAGCCAGTCCGTGCCGTGCCGCAACGCACCGCGGATCTGCTGCTCGATCGTGTACATGCCGTCGTACGAGTACTGCGTGTGCGTGTGGTGGTCGCCGGAAAGCCAGTGGTACCGGCCAGAGGACGAGCCGTGCGCGGAGGCTCGCCCCGTGCCCAGCACCCCCGCCGCACCCAGCGCACTCGCGCCCTGCAAGAAACGTCTGCGGGCTACTTCGGACACGGCTGATCCTCCACACGACTGGTCGGGGTTCGTGGAGGCTAGACCGATCGGGTGAGACGCAGGTAGCCGCTGAATGGCTGGCGGAAGAACATCAAATCGGCAGCAGGTCGACCCAGTCCAGGAACGGCAACGCGCCCGTGGCCTGCAACGCGGCGAGACCCAGCCACACCGACAGGATCGTGACGACGGGTCCGACGATCGCCAGTTCGACCACGCCGCCGGTCTTCATCCGCAGGATCTTCGGCGGCGCCACCGGGAACCACGTCTTGCCCATGATCGGGATCGGCCACAGCATCGGGCAGCCCTGCTCGGTGATCGCGTCGCCGACGTAGTGCGCGAAACACCCGACGCCGACCGCGATTCCGCACGCCGCGGCCGATGCGTTCGTCTGCGAGGTCCACGCGATCATCGCCCAGGTGATCCCCGCGGACACCACGGTGATCATCAACGCGTCCTGCTTGGGGTTCCAGTCGTTCAGGATCCCGCGCACCGCGAGGCCGGCGAACACGAACATCAGCACCGGCAGCGCCCACTTCTGGCTGTTCTGCACGACGGCGGTGGTGAAGACGGCGGCGAGCAACGCGAAGACGAGCGTGTGCGTGAGACCGCGATGTCCGCCGTCTCGGTTGGCATCCTTCTTCAGACGTGTTGTCCGATAAACGAAGCTGCTCACCACGTTGATGCCGGCCGACAGCCCGCCGCTCAGTGCTCCGAACGTGCGCGAGATGGTCGATCCGGGGTGGTCGAGGTCGGGCAGAAGTGCCGCTCCAGTGGCGAGAACGGCCCCAACGGCCCAGCTCTGCGGCGAAAGGTGGCCGATCGGGTGACTCGAAGCGAGTGCGGTGACGGCGCTCCAGGCGAGCAGCCCGCTCATCGCATGTGTTGGTCCAGTTGACACTTACGTCCCTTCTGATGATCACCCGATGGTTTGAACAGTAGCCGTAGGTATCAGGCGCCTGAGTCGAAACTCCATATGTCCGGACAACTGATCCCTGACGAATGGAGCACGGACATGGCGCAGGTTTGGCTCATCACCGGCAGTTCCCGCGGTATCGGACGCAAGACCGCGGAAGCTGTGCTCGCCGCCGGGCACCAGCTCGTCGCGACCGCACGCAACCCGCGCGATCTCGACGACCTCGTCTCTCAACACGGCGACCGGGTCAGATCTGTTGCACTCGACGTGCGTGACGCGTCCCAGGCGAGACACGCCGTGGCGACTGCGGTCGACGAGTTCGGCCGGCTCGACGTCGTCGTGAACAACGCGGGCGCCGGCCGGATCACGTCGATCGAGGAGTGCTCCGAGGCCGACTTCCGCGACCAGCTGGAGATCAACCTCATGGGCGTCGTCAACGTCACCAAGGCCGCGCTGCCGGTTCTGCGCGCCCAGCGGTCCGGCCACTTCCTGCAGATCGGCTCGACCGCGGGCCACACGGCGCTCGGCGGCGGGCTCGCGCCGTACGTGATGGCCAAGTTCGCGCTGCGCGGCTTCACCGAGTCGCTGGCCGCCGAGTGCGCGCCGTTCGGGGTCAGGGCGACGATCGTCGAGTGCGGCGGCTTCCAGACGGACTGGACCGGCCCCTCTCTGGTGGTGACCGAGCCGGGAGAGGACTACGTTCCGTCTGTCGGGGCCCTCCTCGACATGATCCGTGGCGCGCACGGCAACATGCCTGGTGATCCGGCCAGGGCGGCACGGGTCATGCTCGACGTGGTAGCCATGGACGAACCTCCGCTGAGCCTGTTGCTGGGTGGCGACGCGGTGGACATGGTGCGCATGGCGGACCAGGCACGAAACGCTGAAATCGACAAGTGGGAGCACGTGAGCCGCTCGACGGACTTCGATCTTGAAGACGCCTGAATCGGTGTAACCAGGGTCGCAGGCACACCTCGGCGGTTTACCAGTACGCTTGTCTTGCTTGCATCGTCGCGAGAGGAGCGCCCGGAGTTATGGGCAAGATCAAGGTTCAGGGCACCGTCGTCGAGCTCGACGGCGACGAGATGACCCGGATCATCTGGCAGTTCATCAAGGACAAGCTGATCCACCCGTACCTGGACGTCACCCTTGAGTACTACGACCTGGGCATCGAGCACCGGGACGCCACGGACGACCAGGTCACGATCGACGCCGCCAACGCCATCAAGAAGCACGGCGTCGGCGTCAAGTGCGCGACCATCACCCCCGACGAGGCCCGCGTCGAGGAGTTCGGCCTGAAGAAGATGTGGGTCTCGCCGAACGGCACGATCCGCAACATCCTCGGCGGTGTCGTCTTCCGCGAGCCGATCATCATCTCGAACGTCCCGCGCCTCGTCCCCGGCTGGACCAAGCCGATCATCATCGGCCGTCACGCGCACGGTGACCAGTACAAGGCCACCAACTTCAAGGTGCCCGGCGCCGGCAAGCTCACGATCACGTTCCAGCCGGAAGACGGCTCGGAGCCGATCGAGCACGTCGTCACCGAGTTCCCGGCGGAGGGCGGTGTGGCGATGGGCATGTACAACTACAACAAGTCCATCGAGGACTTCGCCCGCGCCTCGTTCTCCTACGGCCTGCAGCGGGGCTACCCCGTCTACATGTCGACGAAGAACACGATCCTGAAGGCCTACGACGGCGCCTTCAAGGACATCTTCCAGCGCGTGTTCGACGAGGAGTTCAAGGCGGAGTTCGACGCCAAGGGCCTCACCTACGAGCACCGCCTCATCGACGACATGGTCGCCGCGGCCATGAAGTGGGAGGGCGGCTACGTCTGGGCGTGCAAGAACTACGACGGTGACGTCCAGTCCGACACGGTCGCGCAGGGCTTCGGCTCGCTCGGCCTGATGACGTCGGTCCTGATGACGCCGGACGGCAAGACGGTCGAGGCCGAGGCCGCGCACGGCACCGTGACGCGTCACTTCCGCCAGCACCAGGCCGGCAAGCCGACCTCCACGAACCCCATCGCGTCGATCTTCGCGTGGACCCGTGGCCTCATGCACCGCGGCAAGCTGGACAACACCCCCGAGGTGATCCGCTTCGCCGAGGCGCTGGAGGAGGTCGTGATCGAGACGGTCGAGGCCGGTCAGATGACCAAGGACCTCGCCCTGCTCGTCGGCCCGGACCAGGCGTGGCTGACCACCGAGGACTTCCTCGGTGCGCTCGACGAGAACCTCAAGAAGAAGATGGCGTCGTTCTGACGTTCGCCTGATTCGAGTACGTCCGAAGGCCACCCCGGTCACGCCGGGGTGGCCTTTCGCGTTGTGTGTCACCCGACCGGTTCCTCTTGCGGGTGGTTGCCGCGCCGACACCTCTTTTTGGGCTCTTGAGCCGCTATATCTGCAGGTCCAGGCAGTGCGGTTCTCGGAGGCGGCGATGTTGGGTGTTCCGGTCAGGGGTCTGATCGTGATTGGTGTGCTCGGCGTCGCCGGGGTGATGTTCCTGGTCAACGGCGGCAAGCCGATCGGCAGCGACAAGGCGTCGGGGCCCTGCAAGATCACGGTGACCGCGGACATCCTCAACGTCCGGTCCGGGCCCGGTGACATGCAGCCGATCGTCTCGACGATGCAGCGCGACGCGGTGGCCGACGCCCAGCCGCGCGTCGAGAGCGGCTACCGGATGCTGAGCGACCGGCGCTGGGTGAGCACGCAGTTCGTCGCACTGACCAGCGACTCGACCTGCACATGAGGGACGCTCCGAAATTCCAGGTGATTCCCGGTCTGGAAAGGCCTTTCCAGCTCGGGTGGGCGTTCCTAGGATGGTTCCGGGCGGACTAGGCAGGACGGCCCAGAACGCGCCGCCACGTGTTCGAACTGCGTTGCGGCGAAGGGGCGTATCCAGGTGGCGGTCGCGAGTTTCCCGTCGTCTTCCAGCACGGCGTCTGACCGCAAGCGCGAGCTCACAGTTCTGAGGCGTGTGCTTGAGGAGGCGGCCTCGGGCGTGCCTTCGGTCGTGTGCGTCGAGGGCCGCGTGGGCATGGGCAAGACCTCGGTGCTGGCCGAGACCGTGCGGATGGCTCGTTCGCTTGGGTTCGAGGTGTTCCGCGCGCAGTGTTCGGTGTCGGAGTCGCGCTTCCGGTTCGGCGTGGTCGCGCAGCTCTTCGAGAGCGAGGCCGACGAGATCCTCGACGGGGACGCTGATCAGGCCGTGCTGCACCGCCTGCACCGGTTGGTGCGCGACGTGTCCGCTGGGTCGCCGGTGCTGCTGGCGGTGGACGATCTCGAGCAGGCCGACGCGCAGTCGTTGAACTTCCTGTCCTACCTGCGAAGACGGTTGGGCGAGCTGCCCGTCGCGGTGGTGGTGACGCGCGGGCTCGCTGTGGACGCGACGCCGTTGCTGCGCGAGGTGGTCGGCGACGCTGTCCGGGTCCGGCTGGCCGGTCTCGACCATGCGGCGTGCGGCCGGTTCCTGCGGGCGGTTTTTCCGAGCGGTGTCACGGACGAGGTCGTCGCCGAGTGGCGGGTGGCGACCTGCGGCAACCCGTATCTCCTCGGTCTGCGCCCACGCGACCTCGGCGAACGGTCCGGTGAGCTGGTCGCCCGGCTTGCTTCCGCCGGGCCGCAGGTGGTGGCGCTGGCACGGGCGTTCGCGGTGCTCGGTGAGGCGGATCTGGCGCTGGCGGGTGCGGCGGCCGGTCTCGGTGCCGAGGAGGCCGTGGCCGCCTCGCGAGCGTTGAGCGGCTTGGGTTTCGCGGGTGTGCCGATGGTGCTGACGACGTTGGCTGCGAGCACGACCGCGCTCGACAAGGCTCTGATCCACGCTCGTGCGGCGCGGTTCCGGCACGACGACCAGGCGCCGGTCGACGACGTGGCGGCGCATCTGCTGGAGGCCGCGCCGATCGGTGAGGACTGGGTGCGTGACGTGTTGCGGATCGCCGCCCGCCGGTCCACTTCGGACAGAGCGATCGCCTGTCTGCGCAGGCTTTTGCGCGAACCGCTGCCCGACGACCTGCGCGGTGAGGTGCTGGTCGAGCTGAGCGAGGCGCAGTCGCTGGTCGATCCAGGCGCTGCCCTGGCGTCGCTGAACAAGGCGGCGTCGGCGTCGATGGACGTGCTGGCGGAGGGGCGGATGGCGCTGCTGCTCGCCTACGACCTGGCCGGGCGGCGGATGTACCGGGACGCCGTCGCGAAGGTCGAGTCGGTGATCGCCAGGGTGTCCGGTGTCGACGCGGATCTGGCTCAGCGGCTGGACTTGTACGCGTTGTCCTTGGGGCTGGAGGAGTCGTACTTCTCCAGCGAGGTCGAGACGCGGATCGCGCGGCTGAGTGGCTCGCGGATGACTTCGGCGCGCAACGAGCGGTTTCTCCACACGTTGCTGGCGTACCGGGGTGCGACGATCGGTGTTTCTCCTGGGGAGACGCGGCGGCGGGTGCAGGCGTCGTTGCCGTTGCACATCGGTCGAGACCTGATCGACCAGTTCTCGTTCGCGCACCTGATCGTGGCGTTGATCGGCATCGACGAGTACGAGCTGGCCGACCGGCAGTGCGACGAGGCGTTGCGGGTGACGGCCGAGCGGGATCTGGCCGTGTGCGCGGCTTTGGTGCAGGGGCTGCGGTGTCATGTGGCACGGCGGCTCGGGGCGTTGCCTGCTGCGGAACAGCACGGCATGACCGCGTTGGAGAAGCTGGATGCGTTGGGGGTCAACCAGGACGGCAACGTGGTGATCGCCGTTGCCGGGCTGGTCGGCGCGTGGGTCGACACGGGTGCCACGGCGTCGGCGGTTCGCTTGGTGCGCGAACGCGAGCTGTCCGGCGATCTGCCGGAATACGCGCACTACCAAGCGCTTCTGCACCAGCGCGGCCGTCTGCACATGGCTCTCGGCGATCCGGTTTCGGCGTTGCGCGACCACCTCGACTGCGGCCGTCGGTTGGAACGCCGTGGCGCGCGCAACCCGGCCTTGCAGCCGTGGCGCTCGCACGCGGCGTTGGCGCACTTGGCGTTGGGGGAGCTGGACCAGGCTTTGAGGTTGGTGGCGCAGGAGCTGGAACTGGCGCGTGACTGGGGACTTGCCGTGCCGATCGGGGTCGCTTTGCGAGTTTCCGGTGTCGTGTCAGGGAGTGTGGCTCTGCTGGAGGAGGCCGTGTCGACACTGCGGGATTCGTCGGCACGCCTGGAGCTCGCGCGGGCGCTGATCGACTGGGGCGTGGCTCTGCGGACGTCCGGCCGTGGCCCGGAGGCGCTGGCGGCGTTGCGGCAGGGGCACGACGTGGCGAAGAGGTGCGGCGCGATCCCGTTGATGGGAGTGGCGGCACGGGAGCTGCGCGCGGCGGGAGGACGTCCGGCCCGCACGCCGTCGGGCTCGGTGCTGACCGCGCAGGAGGAACACGTCGTGCGCCGTGCCGTGCTCGGCCTGACGAACCGGCAAATCGCGGCCGAACTGTTCGTCACGCCCCGTGCCGTCGAACTTCACCTGACGCGTGCCTATCGGAAACTGGGAATTTCCGGCCGCCGCGATCTGGCCGCGGCATTGGAAAAGGCCGGCGCGTGAGGGCGACGCCGGCCTTTTCCCGCAGGCCTTACTTGATGACGATGATGCCCGACGCGACGATCTTGCCGTCGACCTTCTTGCCGTTGACGTTCACCGAGCCGCCGACCTTGAGCTCGCCGGAGATGAGCGTCTTCTTGACGTCGTAGTCCACGTCCACCGTCGTGGAGGCGTCGACCTTCACCTTGATGGACTTGCCCTTGACGATCGCGACGACCTCGCCGGTCACGGTCGCCGACGCCTCGGTCGACTGGCTGGTGGCCGGCGCGGCGATGGCCTGGGCGGCGCCGCCGAAGAGCACGGCGGTGGCGGCGAGACCGACGAGAACACCCTTGATCGCGTTCATTGTTTCTCCTTGATGCTTTGCTGCTTTGGGGAGATTTCCTGGGCCCGTTCGAAATCTGACGCATGATGATCCGCACGCTCAAGAGGTGTGTTCGAACTGTTCGTTCGCACCGAAGTGCCGGTTTGCATTGGGCAACGACTTCGGTGGCGTATGGCAAACTTGGGGCCATGTTGCGGAACATGTTTCGGTGGGGCCGGGGCAAGGACCTCGTCCCGTGCTCCTGCGAGCCCGAGTGGCGGGGCCTCTACACCGAGATCGACGGCCAGCGCCAGCTCGCGCTGCCCCGCGACGAGATGGCCACGATCGTCGGCTACCTGGACCTGACGGCGCACTGCGCGGGCTGCGGCGCGGAGTACCCGAAGCCGTGGGGACTGGCGTCCCAGTAGGCTGTTCGGTCGTGCTCACGGTCTCCACGATCAACGTCAACGGTCTGCGCGCCGCCGCCAAGAAGGGCTACCTCTCGTGGCTCGCCTCTTCTGCCGCGGATGTGGTGTGTCTGCAGGAAGTCCGCGCGGAACCGGACGAGCTGCCCGCTGAGGTCCACTCACCTCTTGGCTGGCACGGCGTCTACGCCCCGTCGTCGCTGAAGGGCCGCGCGGGCGTCGGGATCATGTCGCGCGTGGAGCCGACGTCGGTGCGCATCGGCTTCGGCACCGCGGAGTTCGAGTCCTCGGGCCGCTACGTGGAGATCGAACTGCCGGACGTCGTCGTGGCGTCCCTGTACCTGCCCTCCGGCGACGTCGGCACCGAGAAGCAGGACGAGAAGGACCGCTTCATGGCGGCCTTCCTGCCGTATCTGGTGTCGCTGCGGGAAAAGGCGGCCGTGTCGGGCCGTGAGGTGCTCGTGTGCGGCGACTGGAACATCGCGCACCGAGCCGAAGACCTGAAGGCCTGGAAGACGAACCAGAAGTCGTCCGGCTTCCTGCCCTACGAGCGCGAGTGGATGTCCTCGGTGTTCTCCTCCGGCTACACCGACGTGATGCGCTCGCTGCACCCGGACGCGGTCGGCCCGTACTCGTGGTGGTCCTACCGCGGCAAGGCCTTCGACAACGACTCGGGCTGGCGCATCGACTACCAGGTGGCGACGGACGGGCTGGCAGCGCGGGCTCAGTCCGCTGTGGTGGAGCGGGCGGCCACGTACGCGGAGCGCTGGTCGGACCACGCCCCGGTGACCGTTGTGTACGGAGACTGATGCTGGACCAGTGGCGCGCCGTCCTCGGCGAGGTTGCCGTGCCAGCACCAGCGGTCGACTGGGCGGCGGTGGAGGCCGGGCTCGGCACGGCGCTGCCGACGGACTACCGGGTGCTCGCAGACAACTATCCGACGCTCTGCATCGACAGCTTCCTGCACGTGTTCCACCCGGCGGCCGACTGGAGTCTGCGCGACCAGAACGAGGTCACGCTCGGGAGGATGCGCAGCCATCGGGAGGACTTCCCGGAGCTGTTCCCGCACCCGCTGTTCCCCGAGCCGGGTGGACTCCTGTCCTGGGGCTGTACGGACAACGCCGACGAGCTCCTCTGGCTGACCGTCGGAGAGCCCGACGAGTGGCCGGTGGTCGTGACCGACCGCGACGATTGGTACACGCACGACGGCGGGATGCTGAGCTTCCTCGGCGGCATGTTGCGCGGCGAGGTTCGGTGCCCGGTGCTGGGCACGCAGTTCCCGAGCGCCGGTTACACGGTCAAAGGTCAGTAGGCGCTGTACGCCGACTGACCCAGCCCGACCAGCCTTTATCGCTCTTGTCCCCCACCTGACGGCTCGATTTCACCTGCCAGCTCCCCGAATCTGAACATGATTCACCATCGATGAGATTCGGGGGCGGCTCATGACGGGGTTCAACCGGCGCACCTTCCTGACAGCCATGGGCGTGGGCGTGGCAGGCGTGCCACTGCTCGACAGCCAAGCGTTTGCGTTCACGGCCGGCACCACGCTCGACACCACTGCCGCGCCGATCGGCACCAGTGGCTACCGCAGGCTCGCAGCAGGTCCGGGGTGGCCCACGGTCGTGCGCAACGACCTGATCCAGGCCAAGTCGGGCCGCGAAGCCCGGCGAAACGCGCTGACCAGCTTCGTGCAGTTCAGCGACATGCACATCTGCGACGCCCAGAGCCCGCTCCGGTTCGAGTACCTGCACCCGATCATGGGGTCGAGCGCACACCGGCCGCAGGAAGCGCTCACCGCGCAAGGCTCGACCTCGCTCGTCAAACGCGTCAACGCCGTCAAGAGGGGCCCGCTCACCAACCGGCCTTTCGACTTCCTCATGACGACCGGCGACAACACCGACAACCACGAGAACATCGAGCTCGACTGGTTCCTCACGATCCTCAACGGCGGCCGCATCGCGCCCAACACCGGCGACGCGCGGTACGAGGGCGTGCAGAACGCGGGCATCAGCACGTTCTGGCAGCCGGATCTCACCGGCCAGGACGACTACAAGAAGGCAGGCTTCCCGCAGCTCAACGGGTTGCTCGACGCGGCGGTGCGCGAGTTCACCAGCCCCGGCCTGACCATTCCGTGGTTCTGCACGATCGGCAACCACGACGACAGCGTGGTCGGCGCGCTGCCGGACGGGCTGCTCGACAGCTGGTACACCGGCCGCAAGAAGATCGTCGGCTTCGGCGACCCGGTGCAGAACGCCAAGGTCGCGCAGGCCTTCAACGACCCGAAGGCGATCCCCGAGGCACTCGCCATCCTCGCGAGCGGGAGCGGCGTCGTCCGCACCGTCACGCCGGACGCGCGGCGCAGGCTGTTCGACACCAGCGAGTTCGTGCGCAAGCACTTGCCGACGGGTGGCCACGGCTACACGGACGCCAACGCGGACGGCACCGACGTCTTCTACACGTTCCGGATGGCACCCGGCGTGACCGGCATCAGCATGGACACCACGAACCTCGCCGGCTTCTCCGAGGGCTCGATCGGCCTGCACCAGCTCAACTGGATCGAGAAGATCCTCAAGCGCAACAGCTCGCTCTACTACGACTGGCTCGGCCGGGCGACCAGGCAAAACGTCACCGACGAGCTGTTCGTCCTGTTCAGCCACCACACGTCCAGGACGATGGGCAACGTGCTGCCGGACCGCCGCAGGCCGCTCGACCCGCGCATGAACGGCGACGCGCTCGTCAATCTGCTGCACCGGTTCCCGAACGTGCTGGCGTGGGTCAACGGCCACACGCACCGCAACGAGATCACGCCGCACCGGCACGACACGGCGTCCCGCAGCTTCTGGGAGATCAACACCGCCGCGCACGTCGACTACCCGCAGCACGCCCGCGTCATCGAGGTCGCGGACAACGGGGACGGCACGTTGTCGCTGTTCACGACGCTGTTGGAAGCCGACGCGCCGTATCAGGTGGACTACGACGACAGGTCCGACACGGGGCTGGCGAGCCTGTGCCGGGAGTTCACCTACAACGACATCCACGCGCGGACGAACCCGCTGGGCACACCGCTGGACCGGAACACGGAACTGCTGGTCAGCGTGCGCTGAGGAGATCCTTGCCACACCCTGATCGCGGTGATCAGGAATTTCGGCGGCCTAAGGTCGTTGACGTGGCAGTGGACATCTCGCTAACCCCACCGCAGCCCCGTCCGAGCGCGGCGGCCATGAGGCGTGCGCTGCGGCGGGCGGCTGACGGTGCTGTGCTCGACGCGACCGAGGCGGCCGTGCTGCTGCATGCGCGCGGGGAGGACCTCGATGCGCTGTTAGCGGCAGCCGGCAAGGTGCGTGACGCGCATCTGCTCGCCGAGGGGCGTCCCGGGGTCGTCACGTACAGCCGGTCGGTGTTCATCCCGCTGACCAGGCTGTGCCGCGACAGGTGTCACTACTGCACGTTCGCGACCGTGCCGCACAAGCTGCCCGCCGCGTTCCTCGAACGGGACGAGGTGCTGGCGATCGCCCGTGCCGGCGCCGAGCAGGGGTGCAAGGAAGCTCTGTTCACGCTCGGCGACCGGCCGGAGGACCGCTGGCCCCAGGCGAAGGAGTGGCTGGAGGCGCGCGGTTTCGAGTCCACTTTGGACTACGTGCGGGCCAGTGCCATCGCGGTGCTGGAGGAGACCGGCCTGCTGCCGCACCTCAACCCCGGCGTGCTGAGCTGGGAGGAGCTGCAGCGGCTGCGTCCCGTGGCGTCCAGCATGGGCATGATGCTCGAAACCACCGCTGAGCGGCTGTGGAGTGAGAAGGGCGGGCCGCACTACGGCAGCCCGGACAAGGACCCCGCCGTCCGCCTGCGGGTGCTGACCGACGCCGGACGCGTGAACGTGCCGTTCACCACCGGGATCCTGATCGGCATCGGTGAGAACCTGACCGAGCGCGCCGAGTCGTTGCTCGCGATGCGCCAGATCGCCAAGCAGTACGGGCACATCCAGGAAGTGATCATCCAGAACTTCCGCGCCAAGCCGGACACGGCGATGCGCGGCATGCCCGACGCCGACCTGACCGAGCTCGCCGCGACGATTGCCGTTGCGCGCCTGGTGATGCCGTCGACCGTGAGCGTGCAGGCGCCGCCGAACCTGGTCGGTGGGGAGTTCGGCCTCATGCTGCGTGCGGGCGTCGACGACTGGGGCGGCGTTTCACCGATCACGCCCGACCACGTGAACCCCGAGAAGCCGTGGCCGCAGGTCGACAAGCTCGTCGACATCACCCGCGAAGCCGGTTTCTCGTTGCAGGAAAGGCTGAACGTCTACCCGCGCTACGTCCGCGCGGCGGCGGGGCAGTGGATCGACACCCGGCTCACCGCGCACGTTTCCGCGCTGGCGCTGGAAAGCGGGCTCGCGAACCCGGACGCCGAGGTGGCCGGCCGCGAGTGGCAGGAGCCGGACGGCGGGCTCGACACCTACGGTCGCGCTGATCTGAACACCTCGATCGACACCGAGGGCCGCACGAGCGACCGCCGCGGCGACTTCGACGAGGTCTACGGTGACTGGGACGAGCTGAAGGTTCCCGTTGCGCCCCAACGACTTTCCGAAGACGTCCAACGTGGACTGAAGATCGCCGCGAACGACCCGGCCGCGCTGCTCGACGACACCGACGCCGCGATGGCCCTGCTCACCGCCGACGGCCAGGCGTTGGAAGAGATGGTGAAACTGGCCGACGACCTGCGTCGAGAGGTGGTGGGCGACGACGTCACGTACGTGGTCAACCGCAACATCAACTTCTCGAACGTCTGCTACGTCGGCTGCCGCTTCTGCGCCTTCGCGCAACGTGAACGGGACGCGGACGCGTTCCGGCTCTCGACCGAGGAGGTCGCCGACCGCGCGCAGGAGGCGTGGGACGACGGTGCCACCGAGGTCTGCATGCAGGGTGGCATCGACCCCAAGCTGCCGGTGACCTACTACGCCGACGTAGTGCGCGCGATCAAGAAGCGCATCCCCGAGATGCACGTGCACGCGTTCAGCCCGATGGAGATCGTGTCGGCCGCCGCGAAGGCCGGCGTGAGCGTCCGCGAGTGGCTGAGCGAGCTGAAAGAGGCCGGGCTCGACACGATTCCCGGTACCGCGGCCGAGATCCTCGACGACGACGTCCGCTGGGTGCTGACCAAGGGCAAGCTGCCGACAGCGACCTGGCTGGAGGTCGTCGGCACGGCCCATGAGCTGGGCATTCGTTCGTCCAGCACGATGATGTACGGCCACGTGGACCACCCCGGCCACTGGCTCACGCACCTTCGTGTGCTGGCGAACCTGCAGGACCGGACCGGTGGCTTGACGGAGTTCGTCGCGCTGCCGTTCGTGCACCGCAATGCCCCGATCTACCTGGCCGGAGTCGCTCGCCCGGGCCCCACCCGCCGCGACAACCGCGCCGTGCACGCGTTCGCGCGGCTGGCGTTGCACGGGCGCGTCGACAACATCCAGTGCTCGTGGGTCAAGCTCGGCGACGAGGGCACCGCGGAGATCCTCAACGGCGGCGCGAACGACATCGGCGGCACGTTGATGGAGGAGACCATCAGCCGCATGGCCGGGTCCGAACACGGGTCGGCGCGCACTGTGAGTGAGCTTGAGACCCTGGCTTCACTAGCAGGGCGTAACGCCTGTCAGCGGACTACGACATATGGCCGAGTGCGAACCGATCTCCGGTGACCGATAGTCTGACTTGGCGCATGGACGCTACCGGTGTTCGGTAGCTTGGCCGCCAATCAGTCAGCAAGGTTCACCCGTTCCGGGGTGGGTCTGTGCCTTGGGGAGGCTCGGCAAGTGCACGGCATGAGTCTGGTACTGAGCGCTGCGGTCGAGAGCAGCATGACCGGCACGAGTGCAGCTGGTCCCGTGGGCCTGATCGCGGTCACGGCGGGCGTCGGCGGCCTGGTGTACGGCCTGGTGAAGCGGCGCAAGCCGGCTCCGGTCGTCGCGGCGAACCAGCGCATCGACCTGGTTCCGCAGGACACCGCGCAGAACTGATTCGCCTGGTCTGAGAAGATTTCGTTCGTGTCCACGGAGAACGCGCCCGCAGAGCCCGTAAAGCGCCCTCGTGTCCTGTCCGGCATCCAGCCGACGGCCGGGTCGTTCCACCTCGGCAACTACCTGGGTGCGGTGCGGCAGTGGGTGGCGCTGCAGGAGGCCCACGACGCGTTCTACTGCGTCGTCGACCTGCACGCGATCACCGTGGAGCAGAACCCGAAGGAACTGCGCCAGAACACGCGCGTCTCGGCCGCTCAGCTCCTCGCGCTGGGCATCGACCCGGATCGGGCGACCCTGTTCGTGCAGTCGCACGTCCCGGAGCACGCCCAGCTCGGCTGGGTGATGCAGTGCCTCACCGGCTTCGGCGAGGCGTCGCGGATGACGCAGTTCAAGGACAAGTCCTCGCGCTCAGAGGCCGCGGTCGGCGTGGGCCTGTTCACCTACCCGATCCTGCAGGCCGCGGACATCCTGCTGTACCAGGCGCACTACGTCCCGGTCGGCGAGGACCAGCGCCAGCACCTGGAGCTGACCCGCGACCTGGCGACCCGCTTCAACTCGCGCTACGGCAAGACCTTCCGGCTGCCGGAGGCGTACATCGTCAAGGACACGGCCAAGATCTTCGACCTGCAGGACCCGACGGCGAAGATGAGCAAGTCGGTCCCCGGCGGCGTCGTCGAGCTGCTGGAGGACCCGAAGCGCTCGGCCAAGAAGATCCGCTCGGCCGTCACCGACACCGGCCGCGAGATCATCTTCGACGTCGAGAACAAGCCGGGCGTCTCGAACCTGCTGACGATCTACTCCGCCCTGACCGGCCGTTCCGTCGAGTCGCTGGTGGCGGACTACGACGGCAAGGGCTACGGCGACCTGAAGAAGGACCTCGGCGAGGTCTTCACCGAGTGGGTCACGCCGGTGCAGGAACGCGTCCGCATGTACCTCGACGACGTGGCCTCGCTGGACAAGATCCTGGCCCGTGGTGCCGAGCGGGCCCGCGAGGTCGCGGCCGGCACGTTGCGCCGTACGTACGACAAGATCGGGTTCGTTCTGCCCGAGTAGTGCACTTGCACTAGCGTTCCTGTCGTGGACAAGTGGCGGCGGAAGTACGCGTGGCTGGACCACATCATGCTGGCCTACGAGCGCTTCACGGAGCGCTACGGCACCCACTACGCGGCTGCCGTGACGTACTTCAGCGTGCTGTCGCTGGTGCCGATCCTGATGATCGGCTTCGCGGTGGCCGGCTTCGTGCTGCAGTCGCAGCCGGACCTGCTGGACCAGCTGCGTTCCGCGATCGCCGAGGCCATCCCGGACAAGAACCTGGTCGAGCAGATCAACCAGGCCGTGGACACCGCGCTGGACTCCAAGGGCACGGTCGGCATCATCGGCCTGCTCGGTGCCGCCTACTCCGGCCTGGGGTGGATGGGCAACCTCCGCGACGCCCTGACGGCGCAGTGGGGGCACAACAAGGAGAACCTGCCGTTCCTCGGGACGTTGTGGCGGGATCTGCTCGCGCTGATCGGTCTGGGGCTCGCGATCGTGCTGTCGATCGGCATCACCGTCGTCGGCACCGGGTTCGCCGAGAACGTCCTGGACTGGCTGGGCCTCGAGAAGGCCGGCTGGGCGCTCGTCCTCGTGAAGATCGTCGCGATCATCCTGTCGCTGCTGGCGAACTGGATGGTGTTCCTCTGGGTGCTCGCCCGGTTGCCGCGCAAACCGGTGGGCTGGCGCAGTGCGTTGCGCGGGGCTTTCGCCGCGGCCATCGGGTTCGAGGTGTTGAAGCAGGCCGCGACGATCTTCCTGTCGTTCGTGACCCGCTCGCCCACTTCCGCGGCTTTCGGGTCGGTGATCGGTGTTCTGGTGTTCGCGAACCTGGTGGCGCAGTTCTTGCTGTTCATCACGGCGTGGACCGCTACTGCTCGGGAGAACCGGGAGCCTGAAGTGGTTCCGGCGCCGCCACCTGCGGTGATCTCTCCGGTGGTGTCGGTGCGGAGTGGACCTTCGCCGTCGTTGATGCTGGGGGCCGGGGCCCTGGTCGGGGCGCTGCTCGGCCTTCGGTGGAAGAAGCGCTAGATGTCCGCTCATCAGGTCGGTTCCACGATTTTCACCGGCGGTCTCGGCCGGGCAGCGGCTGCCGCGTGCGCCCTCTTCAGCTCCCGCGCCACCGCGTCCGGCTTGTCCCGCAACCGGGTCGGCAGCGTCTGAACGACAAGAACTCCCGCAGCGGCGTACCTGCTGTTCCGCGCGAGGGTTCTTTCGTAGTCGCGCACCCCGTAGTGGAACGCCTTCGAGTCGATCTCCCAGGCGAGGCCCACGTCGTCGAACCAAGCGTCCGGCCTGGCGATGATCAGGCCGTCGGCATCGGCGATCGTGACGTTCCAGTGCGGCGTGGTCAGCCGGATCCGCCGGGAGAGGCGGCGCGCATCCCGCTCGGCCACCGACTCGGCGCGGCCCAGTTCCTTCAGGACCGTGCGGACCAGCTTCGTGCCGTAGCGGTTGGTGCGGGCCTCCGCGGCGAGGCTCTCCGGCGTGCAGCGGCCCCGCTGGATCGCCGCGGCCACCAAAGCCGTGACGGCGTCGGTGGAACGCAACCGGCGGCACGCGTCGACCACGGCTCGGGACGCGGACACGGCTGGGAAGCCGCCCACCTCCGAAGAAGAAGGCATCGGCGAGGCTCGTTCGGTGATCAGTGCGCCGGAGCCCGCGGTGCGGCCTGGCACCAGGACGTGGATCTCGGTGCCGGAGGCGGGCAGGCCGTGCCTGCGGCAGGCTTCGGCGCCGGTCAGGACGGCGCCTGGGCCTGCGCGCAGCAGAGCGGCGGTGACCTGTTGGTCGCGCGTGGGCGGGCCGTTGTGCAGCAGCACCACGCCTGGGTGCATGCGCTGCCACGGCCCGCCCGGCTCGCAGCGGCGCCAGGGGTTCGCGACCCCCAGCGTTTTCAACGTGGAGGCGGTGATGACGCCTAGTTCGCTGCGTTCGCGCAGGTGTTCGATGAGCACGAAGCCAGTGTGACGAACACCACCGACAGTCAGCGGCGGGCCGCCGGCCTCCTGCGGTCGAGCAGGAGCAGGAGTACGCCCGCTACGCCGAGCAGGACGCCCATGAGCAGCAGCCAGCCGATGCTGGAGCCCGTGTTCGCGAGGCGGTTGTCCTCGTGGCGGGGCGGCGTCGTGACCGGTGGGGTCGTGACCGGCGGCTTGGTCGTCGTGGTGACCGGCGGAGTCGTCGTCACCGGAGTTGTGGTGGTCGTCGACGTCGAGGTCGGCGGCGTGGTCGTCGTGGTGGACGAGGTCGTCGTCGAGGAAGACGTCGTCGTGGACGTGGTCGTGCCGGTCGTGCTCGTGGTGGTGCTGGTCGTGGTGCACGGAGTCGTCGTGGTGGTGGACGTGGTCGTGGTCGTCGAGGTGTCGTCACCTCTCGGAACCGGCGCGCCGCGACCTGGACGGTCTTTCGGGCACCACGCCTTCACACAGACGCGGTGGTCACCGGAGGCCTCGGCCTCCGGACCCGCACCTTGCAGAGCGACGACCGTCAGCACCGCGGCTGCTACGAGCACACCGATGTAGGCGATACGGGACATGTACCGATGGTTCGCCCACGAACGGAGCACCGCACGCGCAGTGGGCGGACGTCACCCACGCGTGCACCCGATATCCCTCGATCAGGTCCAGAAGACCGCGATGCCCACGTTGAGCACAACGAGCGACGCGGCGGTCGGCAGCAGCCAGGACGGCGCCTTGGGTTTGCTGACGTTGATCGCCACGACGGCGGCGATGGCCACGACGACCAGCAGCTTCACGCCGATCTTGATGTGGTTGTAGGAGACCGAGTCGACCAGCGGGTCGATGCCGACCAGCGCGACACCCGTCAGCAGCTGCAGAGCCGCGCCGTGCAGCCAGCCCTTGTTGACCGGCGCGTCCTTGCCGGCCCTGGCCTGCAACATGATCATCGCGACGAGCATGCCCATGCCCAGCAGGTGCAGGAACACCAGCAGCAGGCGTACGAACTCCACAGCGTTTTCCTATCGACGTCGAGTGGCCAGGAACCCGCGCACGCCCAGCACTCCGATGACGGTGCCGAACACGAGCGAGGCGATCACGAGCACCAGGTGCACCGTGAAGAAAGCGGTAGGTCCGTCGCTGAACGAACGCGGGTCTTTCCAGATGTTCTTCAGGAACGTGGGCCAGATCACCCACGACCAGATCCCGAATGCCACCAGGAAGAGTGACATCGGGCGCGAGAGCTTCACGTTCACCAGTATCGGACGTGGTGCGTGCAAGCCGCTAAACGGGGGTGGATAGCCTGGGGGGCGTGCCCTTCACCAAACGGCTCATCGTCGCCCTGGTCCTAGCAACGGCCACAGCCGCGTTCGCCGCACCGACCGGCACCGCACAGCAGGCCGCCGGCTCGGCTCAGTGCGCCAACCGCGAGACCCCGCCGCCCCCGGTGGACACGTCCGAGCAGCCTGCGCCCGGCGTGAAGGCCCCGCCCGCGCTCGACGTGCCGGAGAAGCCGATCGGTGGCGACCGGCTGGGCGAGTGCGGCCTGATCCTGCCGCCGAACCAGGCCCAGCCCCCGAGCGGCATCACGGCCGCGTCGTGGATGCTCGCGGACATGGACAGCGGCGCCGTCATCGCCGCGTACGACCCGCACGGCCGTCAGCGCCCCGCGAGCGTCATCAAGGTGCTGCTCGCGATGGTCGTCGCCAAGGAGCTGCGCGGCGACGTCGTCGTCACCGCGTCCGCCGAGGACACGCAGCAGGAGTGCACCTGCGTCGGCCTCAAGGACGGCGGCCAGTACACGGTTCGCCAGCTGCTGCAGGGCCTGCTGCTGACGTCGGGCAACGACGTGGCGCACACGCTGGCCCGCCAGCTCGGCGGCGTCCCGAACGCCCTGCGCAAGATGAACGCCATGGCGAAGGAGCTCGGCGCCCTCGACACCCGCGCCCAGACCCCGTCCGGCCTCGACGCCCCCGGCACCAGCACGTCGGCCTACGACGTCGCTCTGATCTTCCGCGGCGCCATGAAGTACGACGAGTTCGCCCAGGCCGTCAAGCTCCCGCAGGCGCAGTTCCCGGGCCGCAACGGCGGCACGATCATGCTGACCAACGACAACCGCCTGATGGCGAACTACGAAGGCGCCATCGGCGGCAAGACGGGCTTCACCGACGACGCGCAGCACACCTACGTGGGCGCCGCCGAACGCAACGGCCGCCGTCTCGTCGTCGTGCTGCTGCGCGGCCAGCAACAGCCCACGCACATCACGAACCAGGCCGCCAAGCTGCTCGACTACGGCTTCGGCATGGGCCCCGGCGGCGTCGGCAAGCTCGTCGACGGCGCACCGCAGCCCAAGGCGAACGTCGTCCCGACCCAGGGCAACGACACCAACTCGGACGTGGCCGCCGCCGACCCCGGCGACGCGGGCCGCCCGACGCCCACCGCGTTCGGCACCGTCGGCCTCCCGATCACGGCCATCGCGGGCATCGGCCTGCTCGCCGCGGTGTTCCTCTACATCCGCAACAAGCGGGCCAAGGCGGCCAGGGCACGCCGCCAGGCCGCGCAGGCGCCACAGGGCGTCTGACCCACGTGACTACGAGCCTCCAGCGTTCGCGCTGGAGGCTCGTTCGCGTTCCGGGACCATCACGACCGTCAACGCCAGCACAGCGATGATCAACGCCATCGAGGTCACCACCGCGGCCGACGTGCCGAACCGGAAGAACACCGCGCTCAGCAACGCAACGCCGACGGTCGCGCCGAGCTGCTGCACCGCGTTCAGCAGCCCGGACGCCCACCCGGTCTCGTCCGGCGCCGCCACCGTCAACGCGTTGCCGAAGAACGGCACGGTGAACATGCCGAGACCGATTCCGGTCACGAGCAACGGCGCCGCCGTGAACGACACGGCGATTCCCGCCAGCCCGACCAGCACGAGCACGAGGCCCGCCCGCATCACGCGAGGCCCGAACCGAGGCACGAGCACGGACCCGGTGACCCACGATCCGATCGCGAGCCCCGCCGACCACGGCAACAGCGTGAGCGCGGCACCTGCCGGCGTCCTGCCCTCCCGCAGCTGCAGGAACAGCACCAGTACGAACACCAGCCCGTTCATCACCGCGAAGAACAGCAGCGAACCGGCGAGCGACGCGGGAAACACCTTGCCGCGCAACAGCCCGCCCAACTGTGGTCGGCCCGCAGCTCTGTCCTCGCGGATCAACGGGGCGACCGCCAGCACGGCCAGGCCGAGCGGCACGTTGACCAGGAACACCGACTGCCAGCCGAACGCCTCGGTCAGCAGTCCGCCCACAACCGGACCGCACAACGCGGACAGCGCCATCACCGGCCCGATCGTGCCGAGCGCCTTGGCCATCTCGTCCCCGGCGAACATCGCGCGGATCAGCCCGAACGTCTGCGGGATGATCAACGCGGCGGAAGCTCCTTGCACCGCACGCGCAGTAAGCAGCACCGCCACGTGCGGCGCCCACGCGCACAATACTGAGCACAGCACGAAGACGACCATGCCGATCACGAACACCCGCCGCCGCCCCAACACATCCCCGAGCCGGGCACCCGCGATCAGCAACAGCCCGAACGGCAGCGTGTAGCCGTTGGTGAGCCACTGCAACGCGGTGTCGCTCATTGAGAGCGAGGCACGGACCGCGGGTGCCGCGATCGGCATCACGGTGCTGTCGAACAGGTTCATCGCCTCGGCTAGCAGCAGCGCGGACAACGCGAGCCAGCGCCAGCGGTAGGTCTGTGTCATGTCCGCGAAGCTAGGTGTTCATGACCAGAACATCCGCAAAAGCGAGCCAGGCTGACTGATAATGCCAAGCATGAGCCTCGACGATCTCGATCGAGCCGTCCTCCACGCCCTGCACATCGACGGCCGCGTCCAGTTCAACCACGTCGCGGCAGTTCTCGGCACGTCACCGCAGACCGTCGCCAGGCGCTACCGCAAGCTCAAGGAGACCGGCGCGCTGCGAGTCGTCGGCATGATCGACGCCCGCAAGGCCGGCCAGGTCGAGTGGTTCCTGCGACTGGGCTGCACCCCGGACGCTGCGTTGCAGGTGGCCCGAGCACTGGCGAAGCGGCCGGACACGTCGTGGGTGCAGCTCACCTCGGGCGGCACCGAGATCTCCTGCGTCATCCGGGCGGCCAACGCACCGGAAGCCCTGCTGCTGCAACAGCTTCCGAAGACCCCGAAGGTCGTGTCGGTGTCCGCGCACTGCCTGCTGCGCTCGTTCGTCGGTGGCCCGGTCGGCTGGGCGGGCCGCGCGGACGTGCTCACCGCGGCACAAACAGCCGAGCTCACCCCGGCCTTCGAGCACCCCGAGCCCGAAGTGGACGAACGGCTCACCACCGCGCTGCACCAGGACGGCCGCGCCACGTTCGCCGACCTGGCCAAGGCCACCGGGTGGTCCGAGCCGACGGTGCGCCGCCGCGTCAACGGTCTGCGCGCGGCCGGAGTCCTCTACTTCGACGTCGACGTGGACTCGCACGCACTCGGCTTCACGGCCATGGCGGTCCTGTGGATGTCAGTGCAGCCAAAACGACTCGTCAAAGTTGCGGAAGCCCTTGCCCAGCAACCGGAAGTGGCGCTGGCGGCGATCACGACCGGCCCGGCGAACGTGCTCGCCAAGGTCGTCTGCCGCGACATCGACGCGCTCTACGAGTACCTGACTGAGCGAGTCGCCACGATCGACGGCATCGAGCGGATGGAGACCGCACCCGTGATCCACACCGTGAAACGGGCGGCCTAGAACGCGAAAGCGCCGCGCTCCCAACGGGAACGCGGCGCCTCGACGCAAACGATCAGACGCGCTTGAACAGCAGCGCGCGCTTCACTTCCTGGATCGCCTTCGTGACCTGGATGCCACGCGGGCACGCGTCGGTGCAGTTGAACGTGGTCCGGCACCGCCACACGCCGTCGATGTCGTTGAGGATGTCGAGCCGCTCCTCAGCGCCCTCGTCGCGCGAGTCGAAGATGAACCGGTGCGCGTTCACGATCGCGGCGGGGCCGAAGTACGAGCCCTCGGACCAGTACACCGGGCACGACGTGGTGCAGCAGGCGCACAGGATGCACTTCGTGGTGTCGTCGAACCGCTCGCGGTCGGCGGCCGACTGGATCCGCTCGCGCGTCGGCTCGTTGCCGTACGTCACGAGGTACGGCTTGACCGCGCGGAACGCCTCGAAGAAGGGCTCCATGTCGACGAGCAGGTCCTTGTTCACCGGCAGGCCCTTGATGGGCTCGATGGTGATCGTGGTGTGCTTGTCGCCCTTCTGCAGCAGGTCCTTCAGCAGGACCTTGCACGCCAGGCGGTTGACGCCGTTGATGCGCATCGCGTCGGAGCCGCAGATGCCGTGGGCGCAGGAACGGCGGAAGGTCAGCGTGCCGTCCACGTACCACTTGACGTAGTGGAGCAGGTTCAGCACGCGGTCCGACGGCAGCGCGGGAATGTCGAACGAGTCCCAGCGCGGCTCGTCGTCGAACTCCGGGTTGAACCGGCGGATCTTGACGGTGACTGTGACGGCGCCGTCCGGAACCGGCGGCTGGGAGCCGCGCGAGCCAGCAGAGGTTTCAGCGGTGGCGGTCATCAGTACTTGCGCTCCATCGGCTTGTACCGGGTAAAGGTGACGGGCTTGTAGTCCATGCGGATGTCCGCGGTCAGACCGTCGCCCTGCTTGTAGAACATGCTGTGGCGCATGAAGTTCGTGTCGTCGCGGTTCGGGTAGTCCTCGCGGGCGTGACCGCCGCGGGATTCCTTGCGCGCGAGCGCACCGTGCACGAGGACCTCGGCCAGCTCCAGCAGGAAGCCGAGCTCGACGGCCTCCAGCAGGTCCGTGTTGAAGCGCTTGCCCTTGTCCTGCACCTGGATGTGCGCGTAGCGCTCCTTCAGGGCCTGGACGTCGTGCAGCGCCTGCTTCAGCGTGTCCTCGGTGCGGTAGACGGACGCGTTGGCGTCCATCGTGGCCTGCAGCTCGGTGCGGATGTCCGCGACGCGCTCCTGGCCGTGCTCCGAGAGCACCAGCGCGACCTGGGCCTCGACGGCGGCGGCCGGGTTCTCCGGCAGCTCGACGTGCGAGTCACGCGACAGCGCGTACTCCGCGGCCGCGATGCCGGCGCGGCGGCCGAACACGTTGATGTCCAGCAGCGAGTTGGTGCCCAGGCGGTTCGCGCCGTGCACGGACACGCAGGCGCACTCACCCGCGGCGTACAGGCCCGGAACGACGTTGTCGTTGTCCCGCAGCACTTCGCCGTGGATGTTCGTCGGGATGCCGCCCATCGCGTAGTGCGCGGTCGGGTACACCGGGACGGGCTCGACGACCGGGTCGACCGCGAGGTACGTGCGGGCGAACTCGGTGATGTCCGGCAGCTTGGTCTCGAGGACCTCGGCGCCGAGGTGCGTGCAGTCGAGCAGCACGTAGTCCTTGTTCGGGCCGGCGCCACGGCCTTCCAGCACCTCCAGGGCCATCGAACGGGCCACGATGTCGCGTGGCGCCAGGTCCTTGATGGTCGGGGCGTAGCGCTCCATGAACCGCTCACCCGAGGCGTTGCGCAGGATCGCGCCCTCGCCGCGGGCACCCTCGGTCAGCAGGATGCCGAGACCGGCGAGGCCGGTCGGGTGGAACTGGTAGAACTCCATGTCCTCCAGGGGCAGGCCCTTGCGGAAGACGATGCCCATGCCGTCGCCGGTCAGCGTGTGGGCGTTCGACGTGGTCTTGAAGACCTTGCCGAAACCACCGGTCGCGAACACGACGGACTTGGCCTGGAAGACGTGGATCTCGCCGGTCGCGAGCTCGTAGGCGACGGCGCCGGTGCAGACCGGGCCGTTCTCCGTCTCGGTCAGGCAGATGTCGAGGACGTAGAACTCGTTGAAGAACTCGATGCCGTGCTTGACGCAGTTCTGGTACAGCGTCTGCAGGATCATGTGACCGGTGCGGTCCGCGGCGTAACAGGCGCGGCGCACGGCGGCTTCACCGTGGTTTCGCGTGTGGCCGCCGAACCGGCGCTGGTCGATCTTGCCCTCGGGCGTCCGGTTGAACGGCAGGCCCATCTTCTCCAGGTCGAGAACGGCGTCGATGGCCTCCTTCGCCATGATCTCGGCGGCGTCCTGGTCGACCAGGTAGTCGCCGCCCTTGATCGTGTCGAAGGTGTGCCACTCCCAGTTGTCCTCCTCGACGTTGGCGAGGGCGGCGCACATGCCGCCCTGTGCCGCGCCGGTGTGCGAACGCGTGGGGTAGAGCTTGGTGAGCACCGCGGTGCGGGCGCGCTGGCCGGACTCGATCGCCGCGCGCATTCCGGCACCACCAGCACCGATGATGATTACGTCGTACTTGTGGAACTGCATTGTGGTGGGCTCCCCGCGCGGGTCAGTTCGAGATGTTCGGGTCGAAGGTGAAGATCACGAACGTGCCGAGCGAGACGATCAGCACCATCGAGACGTAGAGCAGCATCTTCAACCAGAACCGGGTGGAGTCCTTGCGGGCGTAGTCGTTGATGACCGTCCGCACGCCGTTGCCGCCGTGGATCTGCGCGAGCCAGAGCATCGCGAGGTCCCAGAACTGCCAGAACGGGGACGCCCAGCGGCCGGCCACGAAGCCAAAGTTGATCTTGTGCACGCCGCCGTCGAGGATGTTCATGATGAACAGGTGGCCCAGGACCAGGACCACGAGCAGCAGGCCGGAAAGGCGCATGAACAGCCAGCTGTAGAGCTCGCCGTTGCTGCGGCGGGCCGCGGGGCGGCGCGGCTGGCGGGGCTTGTCGAGTGCGAGAGACATGGTCAGTGACCCCCAACCAGGTCGGAGATCGTGCGCTCCATCATGAAGTAGAAGCCGGGGATCATCACGACGACCCAGACGGCCAGCACGGTCCAGAGCATGACCCGCTGGTACTTGGCGCCCTTCTCCCAGAAGTCGACCAGCATGACCCGGATGCCGTTGAGCGCGTGGTAGAGCACCGCGCCGACGAGGCCGACCTCGAAGAGGTTGACGACCGGGTTCTTGTAGGTCTCGATCACCGAGTCGTACGCGTTCGGCGACACGCGCACGAGCGCGGTGTCGAGCACGTGGGTGAAGAGGAAGAAGAACGTGAGGACACCGGTGATCCGGTGGGCGACCCAGGACCACATGCCCAGATCACCGCGGTAGAGCGTCCCACCCCCTCGGGTGGTGCCCGACCGCTCGGGTGCGCCTGCGCTGGTCATGCGCCGCGGCCTCCAACGTCAGTGGTGGTGGTCGGCAAACAGTTCTTTCCGACCATGACCCGGAAATGCTAGTCCCGCACGTCGGAGGTGACCCAGCAGGCGCACCCGCTCTGTGATCGATGAGACACGCTGTCGATCGCCCAAGCGGTCTTGATCGATCCCGAAATGCGTCCCACTGAGCCGCTCGGTCGCCCGCACCAGCAGGTCGAAGCCCTTGCGCGGCTCGATGGT
>NZ_JBEXPJ010000033.1:0-66945 GCF_040611995.1 Lentzea sp. NPDC006480 | reverse complement strand
CCTTTTTTTATTATTCAACAAACAAAATATAAAACTGGCCCCCCGCTTAAACTTCCGGGGGGGCCCCCCCGTTCCCTTCTGGGGAACGCGGGGCCCCCGCGTGCGGCCGGGGAACGGGGAGCGTGGGCGCGGGACAGGGGGAGTCAGCGCCCAAGTGTGGTCAGGAGGGTGCAGGCCTCGGCGTGCGTGTCGGGGAGGCGTTCGGTCCAGACCTTGGCGGGGCCCACCGGGCGGACGTTGGGGTCGTCGGCCAGGCGGTCTGCGGCCAGAACGCGCAGGTTGGAGATTCGGCGCGCCAGTAGTTCGTCACGGCGTACGAGGACCGCGGCCACGCACGGGCCGAGGGTCGCGAGCGTCTCGCCGCCGTCGAAAACCGTGCGGAGAGCGTCCGAGACGAGGGTCATCGCGACGACGCGGGACCAGCCCGAGGCGCGGTGCACGTCGAGGCGCAGCAGCACCAGCGCGTAGTCCAGAGACGCCACCGGGGTCTCCCGGTACACCTCGCCCAGACGTGTGCGCAGGTACGCGGCCGTCGCCAGCCCGGTCAAAGGGTCCTCGGCCGCGCAGTCGCCGGCCTGCTTCGTCACCACGTCCGCCCATCCCAGCGCTGTCATGCGCAGCATCCGTGAAGGGAGCGCGTCGACGTTCGGCGACACGATGTGCAACGCGTCGGTCAGCACGGCGTGCAGCGCGGCGAGGTCCAGCAGCGTCTCGCTCAGGCCCGCGCCCGCTTCTGCGCGTGCCCGGCCCAGCCGGATCAGCGCGTCGGCGGGGTCGGTGTGCTCGAGCATCGCCGCGCACACGTCGTCGACCTCGGCGAGCGGCCAGTCTGCGGGGAACGCCCAGCCGGCAGCCATGGTGGCGGTCCGCCACCTCGACTTCAGCAGGCGTTCCGCTTGTGCGACACCCACCCGGTCTCCCTTCAGATCTCCCGATTCCAGGTGGGAGACGCGTCCACTTCCGGTTCGTGACGCAACCCGCGTGGGGGATTGAGATGACTCTTCGCCGCGCCGTACGTCACACTGAGCGCCGCGAGGAGGGGACAGAGACTTTGGCGACCGTTCCTGCAGAGGTCCAGGGCCCGAGCGACGCGGAACTCATCGAGTCCGTGCGCGGAGGGACCATCGACGCCTACGGCCAGTTGTACGAACGGCACGTCTCGGCGGCCTACAACCTCGCCCGCCAGTTGGCCCGCTCGCAGGCCGAGGCCGACGACCTGGTGTCCGAGGCGTTCGCGAAGGTGCTGGACACGCTGCGGGCCGGTCGTGGTCCGGACTCGGCCTTCCGCGCCTACCTGCTCACGGCCCTGCGGCACACCGCGTACGACAAGACCCGGCGCGACAAGAAGCTCGACCTCACCGAGGACATGACCGACGTCGCGCCGGCCGTCCAGTTCAGCGACACCGCGGTGGCCGGGCTGGAGCGGTCGCTGGCCGCCCGCGCGTTCGCCGCGCTGCCGGAACGCTGGCAGATGGTGCTCTGGCACACCGAGATCGAGGGCCAGTCGCCCGCCGAGGTCGCGCCGTTGCTCGGGCTCACGGCCAACGGCGTGTCCGCGCTCGCCTACCGCGCCCGTGAGGGCCTCAAGCAGCAGTACCTGCAGATGCACCTGGCCGAGACCGACGCGGAACGCTGCAAGGCGACCGTCGACAAGCTCGGCGCGTGGACGCGTGCCGGGCTGTCCAAAAGGGAAGCGACCCAGGTCGAGGCGCACCTCGACGAGTGCGGCCGGTGCCGTGCGCTGGCCGCCGAGCTCGCGGACGTCAACGGCGCGCTGCGGATCTTCGTCGCGCCGCTCGTGCTCGGTGTCGGCGCCACGACCTACCTGGTGGCGGCCGGTACGACCACGGCCGTTGTCGGTGCCGGTGCGGCCGCCGGTGGTGCGGGTGCCGTCGGTGCCTCGATCCCCCGTCAGCTGATCACCGTCGGCGGGTCCGCGGCCGCCGTGGCCGCCGCCGTCGTGATCGCACTGACCGCCGGCACGAGCGACCAGCAGTCGCCGCAGGTGCAGGCCGCCGAACCGCCGCCGCCCGCCGTGACGCAGGTCCAGCCGCCGTCACCGAAGCCGCCGGTGCCGCCCGCTCCCACCACAGAGCCGCCAGTTCAGACGCCGTCGCCGACGCCCAGTTCGCCTGCTCCTACCCCGACTCCCACGCCGGAACCGACGCCGACGCCTCCGCCCGCGTCGCTCACGCCGACGACGCCGAGCGGGTACACGCTGACACCCGGCGAGGAGCCGAAGGACTTCCCGATCACCGTCCTGAACACGGGCGGCACCGCGGCACCGCCCGCGAGCATGGTGCTGAACCTGCCGCCGGGCGTGCTGTCGACCGGCGGGCCGTCGGCGTTCGCCGCGCGGCTGCTGCAGGAGGGATCCGCTGAGCAGACCGTGAACTGCCCGGCAGGCGGCGGCACGATCACGTGCGTGACGCCGAACGGCATCGCACCCGGCGGAAAGGCCACGTTCCTCTTCCGGCTGCGCGCGACTCCGGAGGCGATGCCGGGAACGATCACCGGCACGATCTCCGCGGGCACCGCGATCTCGATCAACGTCAACGTCGCGGTGCACGTGCCGCCGATCAACGACGACATCGAGCTGAGCGTGTCGACACGGCACGAGCAGTTGTACTGGCGGCATCAACGCATGGACGTGGATGTGCGCAACAAGGGTCCGCGCGCAGGCACCTTGAAGCTGGACATGTCGTCGAAGGACCGCATCGTGATCTACACGCTGGATCGCCGGTGCACGCAGACCGGCGGCAGGTCGATCAGCTGCATCGTCGACCTGGACGAGGGCGACAAGTTCTGGACATCGTTCTGGGCGGCTGGACTGCCCTGGCGGGGCGAGGAAGTCGTCGTCACGGCCACGCTGGGCAACGCGACCAAGTCCGTGACCGTGCCAGTGGACCCGTGTCCCGACGAGTCGCCGGTCGACGACCTGCCGAAGCCGCAGCCGCCCGCACCGGATCCGACCACGACACCCCCGAACACGACCACGCCGCCGGTGAAGCCGACCGAGCCGACGCGACCGACCGAGCCCACGAAGCCGGGCACGCCGACGCTGCCGCTGCCCTTGCCGACCCCGGACCTGCCGCCGGTGCTGCCACCGTCGACCCAGGTGCCGGCGCCGTCCGTGCCGCCGTCGACCACGGTGCCGACCGCGCCGCCGAGGTCGGAGGAACCGTGCGAGCCGAGGCCCGGTCTGCTGCCGTGGTTGCTCCCGGACCTGCTGGGCAAGCCGTGCCCGCCGGCACGAAGTTGATCAAATGTTGATCTTTACCGGTCACTGAACGTGCAGGTCGGAAGCCTCTGGGTGGCCGAAGGTAACACCCGGAGGCAGGCGCCGTTATCTTGATCCGTAAGCTGGCGCGGTGCTGCCAGTCGTTCGCCGTGCCATGAGCCGGATGCCAGAACCACTCCAGTTCCTGCTTCACAAGCACCGCGAGATGATCCGGTTCGCCCTGGTCGGCGGCACAACGTTCGTCATCGACAACGGCGTCTGGTACGCGCTGAAGCTCACCGTCCTGACGGACAAGGTCGTCACGGCCAAGGTCATCGGCGTGCTGGTGGCGATCATCGCCTCGTACGTGCTGTCGCGCGAATGGTCGTTCCACACCCGCGGCGGCCGCGAGCGCCACCACGAGGCCGCGCTGTTCTTCCTGGTCAGCGGCCTGGGCGTGGGAATCAACATCCTCCCGCTGTACATGTCGCGGCATCTTTTCGGCCTGCAGGCCCCGTTCGTCAGCGCGTTCACCGAGGAGATCGCGGACTTCGTCTCCGGCTCGATCATCGGCATGGTGCTCGCCACGGGCTTCAAGTTCTGGGCGATGCGGCGCTGGGTCTTCCCGGACGCGGGTGCTCGTCCTGACCGGCGCGTTCACCCGATCTCCGTAGACTCGCCCCGTGTCCCTAGCCGAAACAGTGGTCTCCAGGTTGCCGGAGCCGATCCGGTCGATCGCGCTGAAGCATCGTGAACTAGTCAAGTTCGCCCTGGTCGGGGGCACCTGCTTCGTGATCGACACGGTCCTGTTCTTCGGGATCAAGACCATCATCCTGCCGAACAACCCGGTGACGGCGAAGATCATCGCGACCCTGGTCGCCACGATCGTGTCGTACGTCCTCAACCGGGAGTGGTCGTTCCGCACCCGCGGCGGTCGCGAACGCCACCACGAGGCGGCACTGTTCTTCCTGGTCAACGGCATCGGCATCGTGCTGAACTCGGCACCGCTGTACGTCTCGCGGTACCTGTTCCACCTGCAGGAGCCGTACGTGTCGCGGTTCACCGAGGAGCTCTCGGACTTCCTGGCCGCGCAGATCATCGGCACGCTCGTGGCGATGGCGTTCCGCTGGTACGGGTACAAGAAGTGGGTGTTCCCCGAGGAGAACGCGCGCAGGCGGCCGATCGACGAGGAAGAGGCGCTCGGCCACTCGTGAGCTAACGCGGCGTGCTCGGCGCCTTCCACGGGATGCCGACCACGTCCTGCGCCTTGGGCACCGGCAGGAACACCGCGAACGTCGCCGGGCGAGCCGTCGACAGCTCCAACCTGCCGCCGTCCGCGTCGACCAGCGCTCGGGCCAGCGCGAGGCCCACGCCCGTCGAGCCACCGCCGGAGACGCCTCGCTCGAAGATGTGCGCGGCGAGCTCGTCCGGCACGCCCGCGCCGCCGTCGCTGACCTCGACCACGACCGTGCCCTCCTCGCTGCGCGCGGAGACGACGACGGGACCCTCGCCGTGGCGCAGGGCGTTGTCGAGCAGCACGCCGATGGCTTCGCGCAGGCGCGCCGGGGTGGCGCGGGCGAGCAGGCCGTCCGGGACGCGGACGCGCAACGTGCGGCCGTGGCTCTTCACCTGTTCGCGCCACTCCTCGGCGATGAGGTTCAGGGCCGGCCGGAGCTCCAGCGGCTCGGCGCCCACCGCACGTGCCTTGCGGGCGGCGGCCAGCAGCTCGTCCAGCACGGCGGCCAGGCGTTCGGCCTGTTCGAGGGCAGCACGGGCCTCCAGAGCCGTTTCGGGTTCCGGATGCTCGGCCAGCGCCTCCAGCCTGAGCTGCAGAGCGGTCAGGCGGCTGCGCAGCTGGTGGGAGACGTCGCCGACCAGCTCGCGTTCGCGTTGCACCAGGCGGGCCAGGGCGGTGGCGGAGGTGTCGAGAGCCTCGGAGACCGCGTCCAGCTCGGAGATGTTGTAGCGCTGCTCGTCGGCGCGGAAGTCGCCCGCGCCGAGCCGGGACGCGCGGGCGGCGACGTGGCCGAGTGGCTTGGCGAGCGTTTGCGCGGTCACGAGTGCGACGACCGTGCCGGTGCCGACGGAGAGGGCGAGCAGGAGCAGCACCAGGCCCGCGACCTGGGCCTGGGTCGTGTGCATCGGAGCGGACGGGATCTCCAGCCGCACGGTGCCCTGCTGGGCGATCGGCAGTTCCGCGCCGAGCGGACTGTCACCCGGTGACGGACCCGTGACGCTGGTGGAGCCGCCGAACACCACGGTGAGGCGGCCGTCGGTCGGTATCGCGAACCTCACGGCCTCGATGTCGATGCTCTGCCGGTTGGCGATCTGGTCGTCGAGGGCCGTCGCGATGCGCTGGGCGCTTTCGGTGACAGCGCCGCGGGCGTTGTCCTCGACGAGCGTCAGCGCCGAGTAGCCCAGCGGGAGCCCGAGGACGATCCCCGTGACGGCGACGGCGAGCAGGATCGCCCGCAGGATCCGGCGGCGCATCAGTCGGCGTTGAAGCGGAAACCGCGCCCGCGGACCGTCGCGATGCGCTTCTCGGCCGAGTTCGGGGTGCCGTCGCTGAGCTTCCTTCGCAGCCAGGACATGTGCATGTCCAGCGTCTTGCTGCCTTTGAGGTCGGGGTCGTTCCAGACCTCGGAGAGGATCTCGTCGCGGCTCACGACCTGGCCCGCGCGCTGGATGAGCACCTTGAGGAGCTCGAACTCCTTGTTCGCGAGCTGGATCTCACCGCCGTCGACCGTGACGCGGCGGGCGGCCAGGTCGACGCGCACGCCGTTGACCTCCAACGTGCCGGGCGCGCGGCGGCGCAGCAGGGCCCGGATGCGGGCCATCAGCTCGGCCAGCCGGAAGGGCTTGGCCACGTAGTCGTCCGCGCCCGCGTCGAGCCCGACCACGAAGTCGACCTCGTCGGCACGCGCGGTGAGCATCAGCACCGGGATGCCTCTGCCGTTCTGCCGGAGCCTGCGGCACACCTCCAGGCCGTCCATGCCGGGCAGGCCCAGGTCGAGCACCAGGAGGTCGATGCCCCCGACCATGGCCGCGTCGAAGGCACTCGGCCCGTCCCCGACGACCTGCACCGAATAGCCCTCCCGCGTCAACGCGCGGGAGAGCGGTTCCGCGATGGCCGGGTCGTCCTCGGCCAGCAACACCACGCTCACGGCGCCCAGCGTATTCGTGGAACGATCGCCGCGTGTCACGCCACGATGCTGATCTCGAACTAGCCCTCCGCCTCGCCGACGCCGCCGACGCGATCACCTCTGCCCGATTCCGCGCGCACGACCTCGCGGTGGAGCGCAAGCCGGACCGCACGCCCGTGACCGACGCCGACGTCGCGGTCGAGGACGCGGTGCGCGCGGTGCTCGCCTCGGAACGCCCTGACGACGTCGTCATGGGTGAAGAGCGCGGCGGCACGCTGGACGCCGCGCGCGTCTGGGTGCTCGACCCGATCGACGGCACCAAGAACTTCCTGCGCGGCGTGCCGATCTGGGCGACGCTGATCGCGCTGGTCGAGGACGGGGTGCCGGTCGTCGGTGCCGTGTCGGCGCCCGCTCTCGGCCGCCGCTGGTGGGCCGCTGCCGGTGGTGGCGCGTTCATGTCGGATCACGCGGGTGAGCGCGCGATCTCCGTGTCCGGCGTGCGCTCTCTTGAGGACGCGTACGTGTCGACCACCGACCTGAAGTCGTGGGTCGAGTACCACACGCGGGACGCGTTCCTGCGGCTCGTGGATGCCACCTGGGAGAGCCGTGCGTTCGGCGACTTCTACCAGCACTGCCTGGTCGCCGAGGGCGCGCTCGACCTCGCCGCCGAGTGCGTGGCGAACCCGTGGGACATCGCCCCGTTCCAGGTGCTGGTGACGGAGGCAGGCGGCCGCTTCACCTCACTGCGGGGTGAGGAGCGTTACGACGGCGGCGACGTGCTGACGTCGAACGGCCACCTGCACGACTCCGCGCTCAAGCTGGTTGGACGGTAAGACTTCCGCGCGCGACCTGGGCCCAGGCCAGCCGGCCGAAGAGGTAGTGGCACGCCACGCTCTCGTCGTCGAACCGGGCCCAGTCGTAGCGGTTGCCCTGCTCCTGCCAGAACACCTCGACGCCCTTGCCGTCGGAGTCGGCGAGCAGGCACCAGCGCTGGTCCGCCTCCTCGCCGATGCTGACGACGTCGTCCGGCACGCCGATCTTCGTCAGCCACTCGGGCAGGCTCTCGACGTTCATGCGGTGATCTCCGTGAGGTAGCCGAGCGCGACCAGGTCGGCGACGGGGTAGGTGGTGCGGTACCTGCTTCCGCCGCCGGGCTGGCCGAACCAGGGTGCGCTGATGGTGCGGTGGACGGGCAGGTCCTGCTCGACGCGGTACCTGCGGTAGCCCTCGTCCGCCGCCTGCGGGGGCAGCGAGCGGTGGGCGAACGGGGTGCCGGCCTTCGCCAGGACGCGGCCTTCCTCGGTGCCGAACCGGTCGAGCTCGGCGCCCGCCTTGAGGATCTCCGGCTGGCTGTCCTCGTAGCCGCCTTCGCGTTCGACCGGCCAGACCGTCGAGCCGTCCTCGTGCTCGAACAGGTTCGACCAGTCGCGCTCGTGCATGCCCGCCAACGGGTCGTAGCCCGCCAGGAGTTCCTGCACGATCGGGTGATCCTTGCCGAGGCCTGCGGAGGGGTCCTTGGGCTGGGTGGCGGACGTGTCGACCAGGTCTGCCCGCGGGTGGTCCTGCGGGGCGAACCTGGGGATCTGACGTTCTTCCTGCTGCGGAGGTGCGGGGAGCTGCCTCGCGGGCTTCGGGGCGAGGCGCGGGGCCCTGCCCGCCGACAGGAAGATCGCCATGAACCAGCTGCCGGCCGCCGCGGCCGTGTAGGTGTGGCGGGCGACGTCGTAGGCGACGCCGGACAGCGCCTGGTTCTGTTCGTGGTTGTCGAGGCGGTCGGTGAGGGAACCGCTCTGGTGGCCGTTGAGGTCGACGCCGGCTCCTGGGGCGACGGGCGCGGCGATCGTGTCGCCGACCTTCTGGCTGCCTGAGCCGTCGGCGCTGAGCTCGCCGAACGCGGGGTCCTTGAGCAACCCGTCCTTGAGGGCGTCCTTCGGGTCCTTGGCGAGTGCGTCCTTGTTGCCCGGCTGGCCTTGCCCCTGGCTCTGGCCAGGAGCCTGGTTGCCGCTCTGCGCCTGGCCCGGCTGGCCCGGAGCCTGGTTTCCGGGCTGGCTGCTGACCGAAGCCTGCGTGCCCTGGGCGAACTGACCTGCCTGACCACCCGGCGTCTGGCCTGCCGCACCGGACTTGCCAGCCACGGCCTGCGCGCCCTGCTTGGCCTCGCCGGCCTTGGCTTCCGCGGCCGCCTTGGCGTCCACCGCCTTGCCAGCCTGCTGGCCCTGCTGAGCGGCCTGTCCGGGCGCCTGACCGGCGGGCTGCTGGCCGACAACCGCGCCGACCTGGGCGCTCGCCGCCGGAGCCGCCGACGGGACACCACCCAGAGCACCGCCCACGGCACCACCAACGGCACCGACCGCGCCACCCACCGGACCGCCCACCGGGGCGCCGCCACCGAGCGGGCTGCCGAGGGTCGGGCCCGCCTGAGCAGCGGGAGCCGCCGGGGCGGCGGCAGTGGGCGCGGAAGCGTGCTGGCCGGGGACTTCGCCGCCGCGGATCAGAGGCTGGTCCAGCACAGCGGCAGAGGCCTGGGTCGTGCCTTCGGCGACCGGGCCGAGGGAGCCCTGGACGCTCGGGATCGCATCCGTCACCGCCGCCACGACCGGCTGGGCCACCTGGCCGACGGGCTGGACCACGTCGGCGACCAGACCCGGCAGGACCTGCGGTCCGCCGCGGCCTGGGCCATCGCCCCGGCCGGATCCGTCGCCGGGACCGTCGACGCGGCCAGGACCGTCGTGACCCTCGCCCTTGCCGTGGCCGTCGACCGCGTCGATCACCGGACCGGTGGCTTCACGTCCGCCAGGCACCGCGTCGACCACGGGAGCGGCAGCGTCGGTCACCGCGCCCACCACCGGCGCGACGGGGCCGGTCGCCGCGTGCACCACGGGAGCCACAGGTGCGGTCGCGGCGTGCACGACCGGGGCGACCGCGTCGGTCACCGGCGCCACGACCTGGGCAACCGGCGCGACGGCACCCGCGACCGGAGCCGCCACGCCGCCGACGACGTCGGTGACCGGCGAGAGCAGACCGCCGCCACCGCCACCGCCTGGGCCGTGCGCCCCTGGCGCGGTGTTGACCGGCGGCGAGGCCTGGCCCATGTCCACGCCGCTGCCCAGGTTGATGGCGGAGGCGAGGGTGTGGTGGAGGTTCGCGACGTTCGCCGCGGTGCCTCGGGTCAGCGTGTCGAGGCCGAGCAGCGCGTTGGGGTTGCCGGTGGAGGCCGAGGCGTGGGCCGCGTCGTTGTTCTTGGCCAGCGTGACCAGCTCTTGCACGATCTGGACCTTCGCGGCACCCACCTGCTGGGCGGCGTGGTCGAGCCGGTCGGCGGCGGCGTGGCAGCCCTTGGCCGCGCGCTGCAGGTCGCCGTCCGGAGCCACGACCTTGGACCACCGGCCACGAGCCGCGTCGCCGGCCCCGCCCTTGACGCCTTCCAGCGCGCGGTTCGCGGAAGCGTCGGACGAAGTGCCCAACGTCTTGATCTTGTCGCCGGCCTCGCGCCACGCGGTGGCGCTGGAGCGCATGGCGTCCTCGTCCGCCTTGGGCCACGAGACGCCGGCCTTGGCCGCGACTTCGGTGAGTTCGACGGGTAGCTCGATGCCCATGTCAGCCGTCCAGCCTTCTCATCACGGACGCGTTGCTCTGCTCGACGTGCCGGTACGTCTCAGCCGTCGCGGCGAGCTTGTCGCCCACGTCCCCCAGCGTCGTCGACAGCCCCGACAACGCCCCTGCCGCGTCACCGGAAGGCTTCTCGTGCGTGGCCGCGAAACTGCGCCCGACCGCGTCGTCCCCCCAGCAGCTGCCGAACGCGGCCAGCGCCTTGTCCAGCGTGCCCGCGATCTCCTTGGCCTGGCCGGCGAACCCGCGCAACTCCCGCGCGCCGGCGTCCAGCCGGTCGAGGTCGGCCTCGTACCCGGTCATCGAACCCTCCTGTTGATGAGCTCGGAGTCGAGCCAGCTCTCCCGCTGTTCGTTGTCCTCGTCGTCGTCCACGCGCCGGCGAACGGGCTGCCGGCCGAGGTCGATGGTCTCCGTGTCGTCCACCTCGTACTCGGCAGGCCGCAGGTCGGCCGTGCCCGCGACGAGCGCGGCGGGATCCGTCGAGGCGGGCAACACCGCGCTCAACGTCTGATAGGTGTCCTCGGCAGCAGCCGCGGCGGCCGCGGCGACCGTGCGCACGATCAGCTCCGCGAGCTGCTCGGGCCGATGCCGCCGGTACGCCAGCTCGGACAGTTCCAGCCCGGCGAGCTTCCCCCCGGCCCCGACGACCGCGGTGACCGTCCCATCAGGACTGGACGCCCTCCCGGAGACGGCCTTGAGCTCACGCTGGACCGACGCCAGCTGCTCACGGCTGCGCCGGTAGTCGGCGAGCAGCTCCTCGACCTGCGCACGGTGGTCGTCCACCGAGTCCCCCTCACACGCATAGCCCTGGGCTCGGGCTCTTTGACGCCGTCGCCCTTAGATCGGTTCCCGGCGGATTCAGTTACGTACGATCAACGACGTGATCGCGTTCGAGGATCTGCCCGCAGGCCGAATCATCCCGCTCGGCGAGGTGATCGTCGACCGGGAGGACATGGTGGACTTCGCCAGGAAGTTCGACCCGCAGCCGTTCCACTTGGACGAGGAAGCGGGACGAAACTCGATTTTCGGCGGTTTGTCCGCCTCTGGCTGGTACACGGCCTCGCTGTGGATGCGCCGGTGGGTGGACGTGGTGCTGTCCGACTCGACGTCGCAGGGGTCGCCGGGTGGGCGTGAGCTGTCGTGGCTGGCGCCGGTGTACGCGGGCGACAAGCTGACGTTCGCCGCCGAGGTGCTGAGCGCGCGGTTGTCGAAGAGCAGGCCGACGTTGGGGTTGGTGGAGTTCGCCGGGACGGCTCATCGTGGGGACGAGCTGGTCTACAGGTTCGTCGCCACCGGGATGTTCACAGCGCGCGGCTGACCAGCGCCCGCCGCGTTCCCCGTCGTTCGACGAGCTCGAAGCCTGCGTCGAGGAACATCGCCAGGCGCCCGTGGTACAGCTCGCCCGCCTGGAGCGACCGTCCCTCGGTGTCGATCGGATAGCCCTCCACCGCGCGAGCACCTGCCTCAGCCGCGTGCGAAACAGCAGCGTCCAACAGCATCGACGTCACGCCCTGACGACGTGCGTCCCGCCGAACGTAGAAGCAAGTCACGGACCACACACCGCTGATGTCCTCGGACACCGGCGCGGTGATCTTCGACCGGCCCAGCCGCGAATACGCAGCCCGAGGCGCCACGGCCACCCACCCGACAGCTTCGCCGGAGTCCACCGCCAGCAGCCCGATCGGCGAACCGAGCCGCGCACGCAGAACGGCGCGGTTGTCGTTCGTCTTCATCTCGGCGTTGGTCTGCATGAACCACGTGCAGAAGCACCACTCGACGGTCTTGCTGGAACTGAACAAAGCCTCGGCCAGCGGCCAAGTCTCCGACGTCAGCTCAACGACCTTCACTTCGCCAGCGCCCGCACCACCCGCGACGGGCTCGGACGACCGAGCTGCTCGGCCATCCACACCGAGGTTTCGACGAGCTTGTCGAGGTCGACCCCGGTCTCGATGCCCAGTCCGTCGAGCATCCACACCAGGTCCTCGGTCGCGAGGTTGCCGGTCGCCGACTCCGCGTACGGGCAGCCACCGAGCCCACCGGCCGACGAGTCCACAGTCGTGACGCCGCAACGCAAAGCGGCCAACGTGTTCGACAGCGCCTGGCCGTAGGTGTCGTGGAAGTGGACGGCCAGCCGGGTGACGTCCCGGAAGCCCTCCAGCAGCGACTCGACCTGACCGGGCGTCGCCACACCGATGGTGTCGCCCAACGACAGCTGCGAGCAACCCATCTCCAGCAACCGCTCGCCGACCGCCACGACCTGCGACCGCGGCACGGCGCCTTCCCACGGGTCGCCGAAGCACATCGAGACGTAGCCCCGGACGTCCATGCCGGCTGCCAGAGCCCGTTTCACCGTCGGCTCGAACATCTCGAACTGCGAGTCCAGCGTGCGGTTCAAGTTCCTGGACGCGAACGTCTCCGTGGCGGAGGCGAAGATCGCGATGTGCTGCACACCGGCTTCGATCGCCCGGTCGAGCCCGCGCTCGTTCGGCACCAGCACGGGATAGCTCACCCCGGGCCGAGCGTCCAAACCGGACAGCAGCTCGGCGGCGTCGGCCAGCTGCGGCACCCACTTGGGGTGCACGAAGGACGTCGCCTCCAAAACGGACAGACCGGCCGAAGCGAGCCTGGCGAGGAATTCGAGCTTCACCGACACCGGCACCACAGTGGACTCGTTCTGCAGCCCGTCCCGAGCACCGACCTCCCAGATCGTCACCCGCGAGGGCAACGACCCAGAGGGCACCACGTCGGGCAGACCGACCTCACGCGCGCCCATCGAGCGTCCTCGGGTCGTAGTCGTCGTCGGGGTTGTCGTTGACCTCTCGGTACAGCAACGAGTGCACCCTCTCCACGGACGGGATGTCGTCGAACTCGAGCGGCTCGTCCGACGCCGACTCGATGATCAGCGTGCCGCAGCCCAGCACCCGGTCGAGCAGGCTGTGCTCGAACCGGACGCTGTTGATGCGCGACAACGGGATGTCGAGGCCGGTGCGCTTGAAGACGCCCTCGCGCGCCATCACCCGGTCCGACGTGACGATGAAGTGGGTGGTCCGCCAGCGCACCAGCGGCGCGATCGTCAGCCACATGATCAGCACGATGCCGACCGCGGCCAGCGCGATCCACGCGATGGTGGCCCACGACTGGTCGACGACGAGCCCGGCCAGGTAGGTGCCGAGCGCGACCACGACCAGCAGCCAGAACACCGGGAAGAGCAGCATCTTCCAGTGGGGATGCCGGTGGATCACGACGTGCTCGCTCGGGCTCAGCAGGTCGTCGGGGTAGGCCATGAGCCAACCCTAATCACGCGGGGCGCAAATGCACCACGTCACCAGCGGACACGCCGTGATCAACCCCGTCCGTCCCGCGCACGACCAGCGTCCCGTCGGCCTCGATGCGCTGCGCAACCCCGAGCAGCTGAACGCCACCTGAAAGTTCGACGCGGACGCGCTCGCCGAGGGTCGCCGAGTGCTCCTGGTACTCCTCCAGCAGACCCGACTCGACCGCGTCGCCACCGTTGTTGCGCCACACGCCTTCCAGCTGGGCCAGTTCGACCAGCAGCCGGAACACCAGCTCCTCGCGGTCGAGCTCGGCAGCGCCCGCGTCCTCCAGCGACGTCGGCGCGAGGCCACCCGGCGCGGGCTGCACGTCGTCCGGCAGCTTCGCCACGTTCAGGCCGATGCCGACGACGACGGCCTGCGCGACGCCGGCGGTGATCTCGGACAGGATCCCGGCGCCCTTCTCCGCCTTCGGGCCGAGCAGCAGGTCATTGGGCCACTTCAGGGAGGCCTCGACACCAACCGACTGAGCGACCCTCACCAGAGCCAGGCCCGCGATCAGGTTCAGCCACGGCAGCTGCTGCGGCGGCACCTCGCTCGGCCGGAACAGCACGCTGAGGTAGAGCCCGCCCTGAGGCGACGACCAGGTGCGGCCGCGACGGCCCTGCCCCGCGGTCTGCTCCTCCGCGATGAGCACGGTGCGGTCCTTCGCGCCTGCTACCGCGGCTTGAGTCAGGTCCGCGTTCGTGGACGCAGTGCTCGCCACGACGTCAAGCGCGGCATACGGGCCGTTGGGTGCTACCAGCCGTGCGCGCAGCGCCTCGGCGTCGAGTGCGGTGTCCATCGGGCCAGGCTATTGGAACGGAAGAGAGTACGTGCGACTTGAGATGACCAACAGGTTGCCGTGACCTGGACAACTGCACGGGGCAGTTCAGCAATGCTCTCGTTAGGCTGCGAGCCCATGAGCAGTGCGACCGAGCCGATCGGGAACGTCCCCGCGGACGTTCCGGACGTCCACACCACCGCGGGCAAGCTCGTTGACCTCTACCGGCGCAACGACGAGGCGGTTCACGCCGGCTCGGCACGCGCGGTCGAGAAGCAGCACGCGAAGGGCAAGAAGACAGCCCGCGAGCGCATCGACCTCCTGCTCGACCCCGGCTCCTTCGTCGAGCTGGACGAGCTGGCCCGGCACCGGTCCACCAACTTCGGCCAGGAGCGCAACCGCCCGTACGGCGACGGCGTGGTGACGGGCTACGGCACCGTCGACGGCCGCCCGGTGTGCGTGTTCTCCCAGGACGTCACCGTCTTCGGCGGGTCGCTCGGCGAGGTCTACGGCGAGAAGATCGTCAAGATCATGGACCTGGCGATCAAGACCGGCCGCCCGATCGTCGGCATCAACGAGGGCGGCGGCGCGCGCATCCAGGAGGGCGTCGTCTCGCTGGGGTTGTACGGCGAGATCTTCACCCGCAACGTCCGCGCGTCCGGCGTGATCCCGCAGATCTCGCTGATCATGGGCTCGAACGCCGGCGGACACGTCTACTCCCCCGCGCTGACCGACTTCGTGGTGATGGTCGACCAGACCTCGCACATGTTCATCACCGGCCCGGACGTCATCAAGACGGTCACCGGCGAGGACGTGACGATGGAGGACCTCGGTGGCGGTCGCACGCACAACACCAAGTCCGGCAACGCGCACTACCTCGGCAGCGACGAGGAAGACGCGATCGCGTACGTCAAGGAGCTCTTGAGCTACCTGCCGTCGAACAACCTCTCCGACGCACCCGCGTTCGAGGGCACGCTGGCTCCCGGATCGATCTCCGACTCGATCACCGACGAGGACCGCTCGTTGGACACGTTGATCCCGGACTCCGCGAACCAGCCGTACGACATGCACGAGGTCATCACCCGAGTGCTGGACGACGGCGACTTCCTCGAAGTCCAGCCGCTGTTCGCGCCGAACATCCTGGTCGGCTTCGGCCGCGTCGACGGCCACTCGGTCGGTGTCGTCGCGAACCAGCCCACGCAGTTCGCCGGCTGCCTCGACATCGACGCCTCCGAGAAGGCCGCGCGGTTCGTGCGCACCTGCGACGCGTTCAACATCCCGGTGCTGACGTTCGTGGACGTGCCCGGCTTCCTGCCCGGCACCGACCAGGAGTGGAACGGCATCATCCGGCGTGGCGCCAAGCTGATCTACGCCTACGCCGAGGCCACCGTGCCTCTGGTCACCGTCATCACGCGCAAGGCGTACGGCGGCGCGTACGACGTCATGGGCTCCAAGCACCTCGGCGCGGACATCAACCTCGCCTGGCCCACCGCGCAGATCGCCGTCATGGGCGCGTCGGGCGCGGCGAACATCGTGCACCGCAAGACTCTCGCGGCCGCCGCTGCTGCCGGTGAGGACGTCGACGCCCTGCGCGCGCAGTTGCAGCAGGAGTACGAGGACACGCTGTGCAACCCGTACCAGGCCGCTGAGCGCGGATACGTCGACTCGGTGATCCCGCCGTCGTACACGCGCGGATACGTGGCTCGGGCGTTGTCGATGCTGCGGGACAAGCGGGAGACGCTGCCGCCCAAGAAGCACGGGAACATCCCGCTGTGACCGGGCCCGAGCCTCTGCTGCGCGTCGTCAAGGGCGCGCCGGACGACTACGAACTGGCGGCTCTGACCGCTGTCGTCGCCGGGCTGGCCGCGGCCGCGCCCGTCGAGGACAAACCTGCCGCGCGCTCGGAGTGGGCGAACCCGGCTCGCCGAGTCCGTCGCCCGCTCCAACACGGACCGGGCGCCTGGCGCGCCTCCGGCTTCCCCGGCTGACCGGAGTACGCGGGGAGCTTTCGTACTCTCCTGGAGTACGCGGGGTCCCCGCGTGCGGAGAAGTTCAGCAGCTCACGCGGCGGCTCGTGACGTTCAGGCCGACGGCGACCTCGCGGCAGCGGGTCTCGCCGTCGACCTTGAGCTTCAGCGTCCAGAACTCGCTGCCGTAAGCGTCCGTTTTGCGCAGCACCTGCGCCTGGTCGTGGTTGAGCGGCAGGTTGTCGCGCACGGCGGACACGACCTGGCCCAGCAGTGCGTTCTCGGCGCGGTCGACGTTGTTGGCGAACGGCCAGATCGGCACGCCGTAGCCGATGGGATCGCTCGCGAGCACGCTGCCGACGGCCCACGATCCGACGAGGCCGCAGAGCACGATGAACATGGCCGCGATCCGTCTGCGCTTGCCTTCGCGATCGGAACCGCGTTCGGTGAGGACAAGCACCCAGCGCTTCACTCGGTCGAGGGTGCCGACGAACGGGGTGGTGGCGCATCAGTAGTACTACTCGAACCGGCGGATCCGGCACGGACAGGGCTGCCTGGCGGGCCGTCTCGGCGCTCTGCGTCGGGTTCTTCATGATCCTGCTGGACACGACCATCGTGAACGTCGCGATGCCCTCGATGATCGAAGGCCTCAAGGCGTCGCTCAACGACATCATCTGGGTCAACAGCGCCTACCTGCTGGCGTTCGCGGTGCCGTTGCTGCTGACCGGGCGGCTGGGCGACCGGTTCGGGCCGAAGCGCGTCTACCTCGTCGGGCTCACGATCTTCGTGCTGGCCTCGCTGACCTGCGGGCTGGCCGGCAGCGCCGAGGTGCTCATCGCCGCGCGAGCCGTGCAGGGGCTGGGTGCCGCGGCCATGACCCCGCAGACGATGTCGTTCATCACCCACCTGTTCCCGCCGCACCGGCGTGGTGCCGCGCTCGGCATGTGGGGGTCGGTCGCCGGGTTCGCGACGGTGTCGGGGCCGCTGCTCGGCGGTGTGCTGGTCACGCAGCTCGGCTGGGAGTGGATCTTCTTCGTCAACATCCCGATCGGCGTGGTCGCGCTCACCCTGGTGGCGCGCTGGGTGCCGGACTGGCAGCCCGGCCGGTCGCCGCGGTTCGACGTCCTCGGGGTGGTGCTGTGCTGTCTCGGGCTCGGGCTGGCGGTGTTCGGGCTGCAGAACGGCGAGCACTACGGCTGGGGCAGGGTGGCCGGGCCGATCACCATCGCCGAGATCATCATCGCGGGCGCGGTGCTGCTGGTGGTGTTCGTGCTGTGGCAGGCGTCAGGGCGCAACGCCGCGCCGCTGCTGCCGTTGCGGATCTTCGGCAACCGGAACTTCTCGCTCGGCAACGTCGCCAACATGATCATCGGCTTCTCGGTCACCGGGTTGTTCGTGCCGCTGGTGCTGTTCGTGCAGACGGTGCCGAAGCTGTCGGCGTTCGAGGCGGGCCTGCTCACGGCGCCGACGTCGCTGATGTCCGGGGTGGTGGCGTTCTTCGCGGGGCGGCAGTCGAACGGGCCGGGCGCGAAGTACCTGCCGATCGCCGGCTTCATCATGCTCGGAGCCGGCATCTTCGTGATGACGCTGCAGCTGGGCGGGTCGCCGTGGGCGTTGCTGCCCGCGCTCGTGGTCGTCGGCGCCGGCATGGGAATGGTGTACTCGCCGCTCACCAACATCGCCACGAAGACGCTCGACCCGCAGCTCATGGGTGCGGGCTCGGGCATCTACAACACCTCGCGGCAGTTCGGCGGCGTGCTCGGCAGCGCGGGCACGGGGGCGGTGCTGCAGATCGGGCTGGCGGCGACGGGCGACTTCACCTCGGCGACGCGGGCCGCGTTGCTGATGCTGGTCGTGTCGACGGTCATCGGGGTGAGCGCGGCGGTGCTGATGAGGCGCGAAACGGGCGTGCGAGACTCCGCTGGTGCGTCTGATCCTGGCCTCCCAGTCACCCGCCCGTCTTAGCGTCCTGCGGTCGGCGGGCATCGAGCCCGTCGTCCGCGTGTCCGGTGTCGACGAGGACGCGCTGGTCGCGTCGCTCGCCGACCCCACGCCCGAGGAGACCGTCGTCGCGCTGTCGGCGGCGAAGGCGGAGGCGATCGAGCACGACGCCGAGTGCGTCGTGATCGGCTGCGACTCGATGCTGCTGTTCGAGGGTGAGCTCGTGGGCAAGCCCGGCACGGCCGAGGTCGCGCGGGAGCGGTGGCGGCGGGTCGCGGGCAAGAGCGGCGTGCTGATCACCGGCCACACCGTCCTGCGCGTTGCTCAAGGTGAAGTCGTCGACCGTGCGTCCGCCGCCGAGTCGACGACGGTGCGGTTCGGCACGCCGACGGACGAGGAGCTGGAGGCGTACATCGCGACGGGCGAGCCACTTCACGTCGCGGGCGGCTTCACGATCGACGGGCTCGGCGGCTGGTTCATCGACGGCATCGAGGGCGACCACACGTCGGTGATCGGCATCAGCCTGCCGCTCACCCGCAGGCTGCTCGGCCAGGTGGGTGTTTCCGTGTCCACACTCTGGTAGACCCTGGTCACACTTGGCTTGATCAGGGAAGACTGCCCTCATCGCGAGCGTTGGGGGCAAGCGGTGAACGAGTATTTGACGCGGCGCAGGCACATCGACCTGGCGCGCAGGACGAGCACGGGCTGTCGGAGCTAACGCCCCAGCCCCCAGTTCCGCTCATCCCTGCCCAGGAGATGTCCCAGTGTCGTTCGTCCAGACCTACCGCAAACCCAAGGTTTTCGGCCTGACCGTGCTCGGCGCGCTCGTTCTCGGCGCGCTCGCCGGCTGGCTCGGCAAGGGCACGTGGCTCGCGCCCGTGCTCGCCAAGATCGGCTCCATCTTCACGTCGCTGCTGCAGCTGACCGTGATCCCGCTGGTGTTCACCGCGATCGTCGTCGGCATCGCGTCGCTGCGGAACCTCGGCGGTGGCCGCACCGCCGCGCGGCTCGGCGGCAAGACGTTCCTGTGGTTCGCCATCACGTCGTTCATCGCCGTGCTGATCGGACTCGCGGTCGGCGCGATCATCCAGCCCGGCCAGGGCGTGCACATCGAACCCGCCGCCGGTGCCGTCGACAAGCTGGCCAAGCGCACGTCCGGTTCGTGGAGCGCGCTGCTCGACAACCTGATCCCCAGCAACGTCTTCAGCGCCTTCACCGAGGGCGAGGTGCTGCAGGTCGTCTTCATCGCGGTGCTCGTCGGGTTCGCCGCCTACGCGCTCGGCGCGAAGGCCGCGCCGTTCACGAACCTGGTCCGCTCGTTCTTCGACATCGTGCAGAAGGTCGTCGGCTGGATCATCCTGCTGGCGCCGATCGGCATCTTCGGTCTCATCGGCAACGCCGTCGCGTCGTACGGCAACTCGTTCGTGCGCCCGCTGTTCTCGTTGATCCTCGCGGTGTACATCGGCACGTTGCTGGTGCTGTTCGTGGTCTACCCGATCCTGCTGAAGTTCGTCGGCAGGACCTCGCCGGTCGAGTTCTTCCGCAAGGCAGGCACGGCGATCCAGTTCGCGTTCGTGTCGCGCTCGTCGGGTGCCACGCTTCCGTTGTCCCGCAAGGCCGCCACTGAGCTCGGTGTGTCGCAGGAGTACGCGAACTTCGCCGTGCCGCTGGGCACCACGACCAAGATGGACGGGTGTGCCGCGGTCTACCCGGCCGTCGCGACGATCTTCATCGCGAACCTGTTCGGCATCCAGCTCTCGGTGTGGCAGTACGTCGGCATCGTGCTCGTCGCGGTGTTCGGTGCTCTCGCGACCGCCGGCACCACCGGCTGGTACACGATGCTGACGCTGACGCTGAGCGTCGTCGGCCTGCCGCCGCAGGTGATCGCGACCGGGGTGGCCGTGGTCTACGCGATCGACCCGATCCTCGACATGATCCGCACCGCGACCAACGTGGCCGGGCAGATCACCGTGCCGGTGCTGGTGGCGCGCAGCGAGGGCCTGATCGAGTCGCCCGCCGAGGACCGCGAGCTCGTCAACGCCTAGGCATCAGCGCACGGCCTGATCTGTGACAGATTCGGCGTCGGTGCGGGCCAGCCGTCGAGCTGCTCCCGGACCGGCGCCGGACTCGTACAACCGATCACCGGCCCGATCGCCGAGAACACCTGCACGAACGCGTTGTTGCACTGACCGTCGCAGCCGTTCTGGGCCGTGACGATGTCCGCGGTGCCGTCCGCGTTGACGTCGTGCAGCCCGATGTACCCGGCGCTGGCCTGATAAGGGGCCTGCGCGCGCGACCACGTGCCGTCCTTGCGGATCAGCACCTCGCCGAGCGACTTGCCGTTCAGGTCGCCGCGCACCAGGCACACGCTGACCGGCGCTTCGGAGCACTGCAGCGAGTTGCCGTTCACCGTCGCGCCGGTCTCCGCGATGGTCATCTCGAAGATGAACGGGCCGGACTCGCCGGTCACCCTGATCCGCCCGCCACCCGTGCCGCCGAGCAGCTCGACGAGGTCTCTGCCGACCGATTTGCCGATGATGACCTGGCAGACGGTGGTACCGCAGCGCGCTCCCGCGTCGGTGCCGGATTGACCTGAATCGGTGTTGTGCGGCCGCTGGAAATAGGCGTGAACGAGCCCGGCGACGAAGACCGCTGCAGCGACGGCGGCGGTCACCTGCACGGACCTGGATGCACCCACATCGCAGATTGTGGCCGATGGGCTCACGATGGATGTGAAGTGAGCCGTCTCTCCCTCTCGGAGTTCACCGATTTCCGTAGACTGCGGCACCAGCCAGAGCCGTAATTGCCGGTCCAGCAGGAGGTACGACGCCGTGTCGCTGCGCAAGGTCCTCATCGCCAACCGCGGTGAGATCGCCGTCCGGGTCATCCGCGCCTGCCGTGACGCCGGCCTGGCCAGTGTCGCGATCTACGCCGACCCCGACCGCGACGCGCCGTTCGTCCGGCTCGCGGACGAGGCCTTCTCCCTGGGCGGCAACACGCCCGGCGAGAGCTACCTGTCGTTCGAGAAGGTGCTGGCCGCGGCCGCGCAGTCCGGTGCCGACGCGGTGCACCCCGGATACGGCTTCCTGTCCGAGAACGCGGACTTCGCGCAGGCCGTGATCGACGCGGGCCTGACGTGGATCGGGCCGACGCCCCAGGCCATCCGCGACCTCGGCGACAAGGTGACCGCGCGGCACATCGCGATGCGCGCGGGTGCGCCACTGGTGCCCGGTACCAAGGACCCGGTCAACGGTCCGGACGAGATCATCGCTTTCGCTTCCGAGCACGGGCTGCCGGTCGCGATCAAGGCCGCGTTCGGTGGTGGCGGTCGTGGCCTGAAAGTCGCGCGGACGCTGGAAGAGATTCCGGAGCTGTTCGACTCCGCGGTGCGCGAGGCCGTCACGGCGTTCGGGCGCGGCGAGTGCTTCGTCGAGCGGTACCTGGACAAGCCGCGCCACGTCGAGGCGCAGGTGCTCGCCGACACGCACGGGAACGTGATCGTCGTGGGCACGCGTGACTGTTCTTTGCAGCGCCGCCACCAGAAGCTGGTCGAGGAGGCGCCCGCGCCGTTCCTGACCGACGAGCAGCGCGCCACGATCCACTCGTCGGCCAAGGCGATCTGCCTGGAGGCCGGCTACCACGGCGCCGGCACGGTCGAGTACCTCGTCGGGCTGGACGGGTCGATCTCGTTCCTGGAGGTCAACACGCGCCTGCAGGTCGAACATCCGGTGTCGGAGGAGACGACCGGGCTCGACCTGGTGCGCGAGCAGTTCCGGATCGCGGCCGGCGAGAAGCTTCGTTTCACCGAGGACCCGACGCCGCGGGCGCACTCCATCGAGTTCCGGATCAACGGTGAGGACGCCGGTCGCGGCTTCCTGCCCGCGCCGGGCACCGTGACGTCCTTCGTGGCGCCGTCGGGTCCTGGCGTGCGCGTCGACGCCGGTGTGGAGAGCGGCTCGGTGATCGGCGGGCAGTTCGACTCGTTGCTGGCCAAGCTGATCGTCACCGGCTCCGACCGCGACGAGGCGCTGGCCCGTGCGCGCCGGGCGCTCGACGAGATGGTCGTCGAGGGCATGGCGACGGTGCTGCCGTTCCACCGCGTGATCGTGCGGGACGCGGCGTTCACCGCCGAGAAGCCCGAGGGGTTCACCGTGCACACGCGGTGGATCGAGACCGAGTTCGACAACCAGATCGCGCCGTTCTCCGGTTCCGGTGAGGCCGCTGACGAGGAGACGCCGCGTCAGACCGTGGTGGTCGAGGTCGGCGGGCGTCGTCTTGAGGTGTCGCTGCCCGGTGATCTCGCGGTCGGTTCCGGGCGTCCTGCTGCCGCCGCCGTGAAGAAGCCGAAGTCGAAGCGGGCGGGTGGCAGCTCGGCCGCGGTGTCCGGTGACGCGGTGGCCGCGCCGATGCAGGGCACGATCGTGAAGGTGGCGGTCGAGGACGGGCAGACGGTGGAGGCCGGGGACCTGATCGTGGTGCTGGAGGCCATGAAGATGGAGAACCCGGTGACGGCGCACAAGGCGGGCACGGTGACCGGGCTGGCGGCCGCTCCTGGTGAGCCGATCACGCAGGGCACCGTGATCTGCGAGCTGAAGGACTGACAGGTCGGGTTGCTCACCTACGATTGAGGGGTGAGCGACCCGTCCAGGGACATCCGCGTCGGTGACACCGAGCGGCAGCAGGCGTTGCAGGTGCTCGGCGAGCACATGAGCGCGGGCCGCATCGACATCGACGAGTACGGCGACCGGTCCGCGAAGATCACCACCGCGAAGACCCGCGGTGAGCTGATGGCGTTGTTCTACGACTTGCCGGATCCGCGGCCGCAGTTCGTCGCGCCGATGGCGATGTACCCCGAGCAGGCCAAGGCTCCCGCGCGCCGGTGGGAGGGGTCGGTCGTGCCCGTGGTGGGCATCGCCGTGGTGCTGGCGTTCTTCTTCGTGGTGAAGAACCCGCTGATCTTCGTGCTCATCCCCGTGGTGGCGCTCCTGTGGGGCCAGTGGAACGGACGCCGGCGCTGAAACCGTTGCTGTTGCTCGATCTCGACGGCGTGGTGCGCCGGTTCCCGCCGCTCGCGCCCGAGATCGCCGAGCGAGCCTTCGAACCTGAGCTGCTGAACAAGGCCGTCACCGGTGAGATCACCGACGAGCAGTGGCGGCACGAGGTCGGACTGGACTGGGTGGCGACGCCCGGCGAGGTGATCGGCGAGGCGCTGGCGCTGGTGCGGGCCGCGCGCAAGCAGTGCTTCGTGGCGTTGCTGTCCAACGCGACCACGCGGCTGGAGGCGGATCTCGCGCGGCTCGGGCTCGATGCGGAGTTCGACGCGATCTTCAACTCGGCGCGGCTCGGGGTCGCGAAGCCCGATCCGGCGATCTTCCGGCGGGTGCTGGCCGAGCTCGGCTACCCGACCGCGGTGTTCTGCGACGACACCGAGGAGAACGCCCGAGCGGCCTGTGCGGCGGGACTGGACGGCGTGCACGTGCCGGACACGAACGCGTTGCGGAAAGCGCTGGCGGTGCGCGGGCTGATCCCGCCGACGGTGCTGCTGATCCTGCCCGACCGCGACGAGGCCGAAGAGCTGGCCGCGGAGCTCGCGGAAGACGGCTGGGGGCCGTGCCACGTGCACCGGGACATGCTCGCGGGCGAGGACGACGCCGAGGACGTGGACTGGGTGATCGAGCTCACCACGGCTCCGGACGGCTCGCCGGCGGCCGCGCACCGGCCCGAGCTCGACGATCTGGCGGACCGGCACGACGGTTTCACCGGGGGCGATTAACCTCAGCGCGTGGAGCCAGTCGAGATCAACGTCGGCGAGTACTACCTGCGCGCCTTCCGCAACGACGACCGCGTCAGCGACGTGCCGGCGCTCATCGAGATCTACGCGGACCCGGAGACCAGGCGGTACATGAACCGCTTCACGATCGACGGCGTCCCGACCGCCGAGATGTTCATCATGATCATGACCAACGGCTGGCCGAAGGACTACCGCTGGTCGTGGGCGGTGTGCGAGGCCGTGACCGGGGACCTGGTCGCCGGGATCATCCTCAGCAACATCGACCTCAGCTTCGGGTTCGCGGAGGTCAGCTGCTGGACGCACCCCGCGCACCGCGGCAAGGGCGTACTGCCGTTGACGCTCAACGCCGTGCTGGGCTGGGTGTTCGGCGCGACGGACGTGCATCGGGTCGTGTACAAGCACTCCGTGTTCAACAAGTCGTCGCAACGCGTCGCGGAGAAGTGCGGGTTCACCCTGGAGGGTCGACTTCGCGAGACGACGACCGTCGATGACCAGCGCGTCGACGAGTTGCAGTGGTCACGACTGGCGACGGATCCACATCCGGAGCAGCTACCGTGACCGGCCATGCGGATCACGGCGCTCCTCATCGTTGCGGTGGCGCTGGCCGGATGCACGGCCGCACCTGCCCCTAGTGCACTGGACAGCCCGCCACCACCTCCGCCCCCGACGTCCTCCCAGCAGATGGACTTCCCGCAACGGCCGCGCGCCGTGCCGCTCGACGGGCTGGACCCGTGCGCGGTGCTCACCCCGGACCAGCGCACCTCGCTGAGCCTCGACAACCCGCCCAGCGCGTACGTCGAGAAGAGCTTCGGCGACGCGAAGGCGTGCACGATGCGCAGCACGACGAGCGGCAATGTGGCCCGGCTCGCGCTGGTGCTGGCGTCCGGCGCGGACGTGTGGCTCTCCGAAAACGCCCAAGTGGAGTACACGGTCAGCTCGATCGAGGGTTTCGCGGCGATTACCGTCCGCACACCCGACATCGACGACGTCTGCAACGTGGAGATCGACGTGGCGGACGGCCAGTTCCTCGACGTCATGTTCCGCGACGGCGGGAATTCCACTGCGGTGCAACAAGATCATCTTTGTCTGGGAGCCCAGCGGGTGGCAGAGGCGGCGATGGCCAGTTTGCTCCAGAAGCGCTGACCCACACGGGCGGATGTCACTGATCGCACTCCCCTGCGTTACCTTCGGTGGTTAGAGTGACGAAGCGCTTGTACGCACAACCGCCGGAGGTCGCACCATGCCGCCAGGGGGACGCAGCGGGGCTGACTCCTCGCCACCCGTCAGCCACGAGCTGAGCGTGGAACCAGAGGCGATCCCGGGGTTGCGCAGCACCTTCTCCGCCGCGCTGACCAAGCTCGACAAGCAGATCGAGATGGCGATCACCGAGTTCAGGGTCCGCCCGTGGGCGGGTGACCCGGTGAGCGCGGAGGCCGCGGAGAAGTTCAACGACCGCTCGATCTCCGACGGCGACTCGGCGCTGCAGGCGTTGCTGAACTACCAGCGGCAGCTCAAGACGGCGATGGACAACCTGAACCAGATCGAGCGCCAGTACCAGGTGGTCGAGGGCGACAACACCGGCATGATGAACAAGAGCGGGTGCTGACCATGGTCGATCACCGCTGGCAGGGCTACAGCCACAAGGAGCTGTACGACCGCATCCACGCAGGTCCTGGCCCCTCCGCGTCGTTCGCGTCGATGGAGCGCTGGCAGGGCGTGTCGAACGCGCTGACCGAGATCAACGACGACCTGCACAACGGCATCTCGCTGTCCGGCGCGAAGTGGACCGGCAAGGCGTCCGAGATGGCGCAGGCAGGCCTGAACCCGATCGCGGCGTGGGCGGACAGCGCCCGCACCGGCGCGGACGTGATGCGCTACTCGGCAGAGCTGCAGGCGGGCCACATCTCGAAGGCCCGCGCGGACATGCCCAAGCCCGTCGAGGTCACCTCGGAACAGCCGGGCGCCCTGGTCACCGGCCTCACCCACCTCTTCGTCGGCCAGACCGACCACGAGAAGCAGGAAGCGGCCCAGGACGCCGCCGAGCGCCGCGCCCGTGAGGTCATGAGCACCTACGCCTCGTCCACGACGGCGAACACCTCGACGCTCGGCCAGTTCAGCCAGCCGCCGCAGCTGAACATCAGCGGCACCGGCGTGACGCACGGCGGCGGCGCTCAGGTGGGCACGTCCGGAGCCTGGGTCGTCGGCCCGCAGGGCTCCACCAGCGGCGGCGTCACCCGCGGCCGCACCGGCACGGGTTCGCGCGGCACGTCCGCGCCTGCGCCGCGCAGCTCCACCCCGCCTCCTCCCGGCTCCTCGACGCGCACCTCGGGCACGTCGACGTCGACCGGTCACACCTCCAAGGGCACCACTTCGGTCTCGTCCGCCGGCACCACCGGTCCGGGCAGCACCGGCACCGCGGGTGTCGGTCTGCCGGGCCAGCGCTCCGGCCGGTCCTCGTCGCGCGAGACGAAGGAGATGGAAGAGGGCGCGACCGCCGCCTCGTCCGCCGCCGTGGGCCAGGTGATGGGTCACGGCAACGCGGCCGGTGTGGCTTCCGCCTCCGGCTCGGCGATGGGCTCGATGGGCACCGTCGGCGCGGCCGCGGACAACGAGCAGGTACACCGCCGCGCGGTGCCGTTGCAGCAGCAGTTCGACCCCTTCGGCGGCATGGGCCCGCGCAAGGGCGAGGACGAGGAGGACCTGGAGCACAAGGTCGCCGACTACCTGCGCGAACGTGACGACATCTACGGCGTCGGCAGCTACTCGATGCCGGTGATCGGGGAGAGCACGACAGACTGATGACTGTGCTGGGCCTGGACATGGGGACGAGCGACACGCGCGACCCGGTGATCATCTCCACGCTGGAGTTCGACGTTCTCTGGGACCACCTGGGCCTGGAGACGATGCCGCTGGTGCTGAAGGTGCCCTCGCCGGGCAAGACCCGAGACGAACGCCGCGAGATCGAGGACCGCGTCTGGCGCCAGCTCGGCGCCCGCGGCCTGGGCGGCCCGCGCTCCCTCGACCCGACCCTGGAAGACCTGCTGCACGTGCTGAACCGCCCGCAGCAGGAGATCGACGCCCGCATGTGGCTGGCGGACCGCAGCGTGCGGTTGCTGGCCGCGGGCAAGGGTCAGGCAGGCGTCCTCGCCGTCCTGGACGGCGGCCAGCTGATCCTCCGCCCCGCCGAGGCCGGTGGACTGCCGCGAGAGGCTCTCACCGTCCTCCCCGCGGCTCCGGCGGGCGAGGGTCACTCCATCACCCTGCCGTCCTCCGACCTGGACGCAGCGGCCGCCTCAGCGGCCACGCCGGAAGACCTCGAAGCAGGACTGCGGGGCCGCCTGCGAGGTGACGACGCCCACACCCTGGCCGAGATGGTCCGCGACGCCTCGAACCGCGGCCAGTTCGGTGCCGCGGCGCGGGACAAGTGGGGCAAGCGGGTGCGACCGGACCGGGTGGTCGCCTTCTACGACACGCCGAAGGGCCGCTACCTGCAGATGCGCCGGGCTTCGGAGGGCCAGGCGCCGTGGTCGACGATCACGCCCGTCGACTACCGCCGCATGCACCACCACCTGGTGGAGCTGCTGGCGGAAGCCGCCGGCTGACAACGCGCGATCAGGGGCCGATGCCCTGGCAGGGGCGGGTGCGCAGGTCGTTCACGTAGTCGTCCGGCGCACCGGCGGCCTCGGCCGCGTCGGCGACCACCCCGATGTACCGGGCAGACGGCAGCCCGCCCTCGTACGCGTCCAGCACGTACAGCCAGGCCACCACGGACCCCTCGAGCGTCTGCACCCGCAACCGGATCTTCTTGTAGAGGCCGAGCGCGCCCTCCCACCGGTCCAGGCGCGACTCGTCGCGGGGCGAGACGTCGTAGAGCACGCAGAACGTCTGCTGGTCGGGCTCTTCGACGATGGTCGCCAGAGCGCCTTCCCAGCCGAGGTCCTCTCCACCGAACGTCAGACGCCAACCGACGAGCCAGCCGGTCCCCGCGAGCGGGGAGTACGGGGCTCGCTCCATCATCTGGTTCGGATCCATGTTCGACCCGTACGCGGCATAGAGCGGCACGTCCGACAGCGTAGCGACCCAACGATCAGCTTTCGGTACTGACGACACGGGCGATTCGGCCAACGCGTACGGTTGTGCCCGGCCAGCAAGCGCGCAGAAGGGAACTGATCGTGACCCGCATCGTCATCATGGGCGGCGGACCCGCAGGTTACGAGGCAGCCCTGGTCGCGGCGCAGCACGGCGCCGACGTGACCGTGGTCGAGAACGACGGGGCCGGTGGCGCCTGCGTTCTGTACGACTGCGTGCCGTCCAAGACCTTCATCGCTTCGGCGGGCGCTCGCAGCGCCTTCCGCAACGCCGGTGAGCTGGGCATTCAGACCAACAACGACCAGGCAGCGGTCGACCTCCCGGTCGTGCACGGCCGGGTCAAGGGCCTCGCGCTCGCGCAGTCCGCGGACGTCCGGGCACGGCTGCAGCGCGAAGGCGTGCGGCTGATCAACGGGCGCGCGAAGTTCGCCGACGACTCGCGGGGGCTCGCCCAGCACCAGGTCGTCGCGATCGGCGCGGACGGCAAGGAAGAAATCCTCAACGCCGATGTGGTGCTCATCGCAACGGGCGCCACGCCGCGCGTGCTGGAAGGCGCCGAGCCGGACGGCAAGCGGATCCTCACCTGGCGGCAGATCTACGACCTGCCCGAGCTGCCCGAGCACCTCGCGGTCATCGGTTCCGGTGTGACGGGTGTCGAGTTCGCCTCCGCCTACACCGAGATGGGCGTGAAGGTGACGATGGTCTCCAGCCGGGACCGGGTGCTCCCCCACGAGGACGCCGACGCGGCCGCGGTGCTGGAGGACGTGTTCGCCGAGCGCGGCACGGCCGTCGTGAAGCACGCCCGCGCGGACCGGGTCGAGAACACCGGTGACGGTGTCCTGATCCACCTGGAAGACGGTCGCACGATCGAGGCGTCGCACGCCCTGATGACCGTCGGCTCGGTGCCGAACACGACCGACATCGGCCTGGAGAAGATCGGCATCGAGCTCGGCCGCGGCGGGTACATCCCCGTCGACCGGGTCAGCCGGACCAACATCAGCGGCGTCTACGCGGCCGGTGACTGCACCGGCATCCTGCTGCTCGCCTCCGTGGCCGCCATGCAGGGCCGCATCGCGATGTGGCACGCGCTGGGCGAGGGCGTCAGCCCGATCAAGCTCAAGACCGTCGCCGCGAACGTCTTCACCAACCCGGAGATCGCGAGCGTCGGCATCAGCCAGCAGGCGATCGACTCGGGTGAGGTGCCCGCGCGCACGATCATGCTGCCGCTGGCCACGAACCCGCGGGCCAAGATGGAGGGTCTGCGCCGGGGCTTCGTGAAGCTCTTCTGCCGCCCGGCTACCGGTGTCGTCATCGGCGGTGTGGTCGTCGCTCCGAACGCGAGCGAGCTGATCCTCCCGATCGCACTCGCCGTGCAGAACCAGCTGACCGTCGAGCACCTCGCCACGACGTTCTCGGTCTACCCCTCGCTGTCCGGCTCGATCACCGAGTCCGGCCGCCAGCTCATGCGGCACGACGATCTCGATTAGATAACGCAGAACTGCAGGGCAACCGTGCCCCGGACACGTGCGTGTCCGGGGCATGCGTTCGTTCTGGGGGCTCTTGATCGCGCTGGCGCTGCTGACCGGCTGCGCCTCGTCACCTGACGCCGTGCTGCCCACCGCGCCGGCGCCGGCCACGTCCACTCCGGCCTCCACACCGTCCGCAGTGGACAAGGGCATGCCGCCGTCCGAACCCACCGAGCTCCGCATACCCAAGATCGGCGCGAAGTCCTCACTCGTCCCGCTGGGGCTCAACCCCGACGAGACGGTCGAGGTGCCGCCGGTCGAGCAGCCGATGCAGGCCGGTTGGTACAAGCTCGCGCGCACACCCGGCGAGGCAGGTCCCGCGGTGGTGCTGGGCCACGTCGACGGTCTGAAGCAACCGGGAATCTTCTTCCGGCTCAAGGAACTCACCGAGGGCGACGAGGTCGAGGTGTCCAGAAAGGACGGCACCACGGCGAAGTTCCGGGTGCGCAAGACCGAGCAGATCGCCAAGAACAGCTTCCCCACCGAGGCCGTCTACGGCGAGACCGACGAACCCGAGCTGCGGCTGATCACCTGCGGGGGCAGCTTCGACCAGTCCGCCCACAGCTACCGGGACAACATCATCGTCTACGCAACACTGATCTGAGGGGGAGACATGAGAAGAGCAACCATCGCACTGCTGGCTGCCACGGGGATGGCGTTCGCGATCACGCCGACCGCCGGCGCGCAGACCGAGGGATTCACCCTGAACGCCACCGAGTACTACCCCGGCTACTCGGTCCACGTGACGGCGTCCGTCACGTCCGGTTGCCAGGGCAGCCAGGTGACGTCGCCGGGGTTCGCCGCACCGATCGACCTGCACACCGAGGCGGGCAACTTCCCGTCGCTCTACGGCGACGGCAAGGTGATCAAGACGCCCGGCACCTACACCGCACAGGCGACCTGCCGCGGCGAGGTGGTCACGCGGACGTTCACGATCAAGCCTCCGTATCCCCCGAAGTTCAGCTTCAACCTGGACAAGGCGGAGTACGACCCCGGTGCCGACATCAAGGTCAGCGCCATCTACCTCGCCGGTGAATGCACTCTGACCGTGACCTCACCCGGCTTCGCCGCTCCGGTCGCACTCCGCAAAGACCCCCACCACGGCCCGATGTTCTCGGGCACCGGCAAGGTCGTCACCACGCCCGGCAGCTACACCGCGCAGGTGGAGTGCGACGGCAGCGAGCCGATCACGCAGTCGTTCAAGGTCAAGGGATCACCAGCGACCCAGCCGACCCCCGACCCGGCTCCGAAGCCCAAGCCCGCGCCGATCGTCAAACCGAAGGGCGCTCCGCAGACCGGTGGCGGCGGCACTGCCTCCTCCCAGGGGAGGAACAGCAGATGAGAAAGGCGTTGGCGACCATCGCGGTCGCACTGACCGCCGCGGCGACGTTCACGCCGCTCGCGGCCGCGCAGCAGCAACCGACGCTGCAGCTGCCCGCGACCGTGAAAGCCCATGGGGGCCTCAGCGTGGAGACCGGTCCCTGCGAGACGTTCTCCACCGTGACCTCACCGGGGCTCAAGGAGCCGATCACGCTCTCACCGATCCCCGGCGAGCCGAACAAGCTGCGCGGTTTCGGCGAGGCCGTCAGGAAGACCGGCACCTACACCGCGATCGTCCAATGTGGAAACAAGACGCTCACCGCGCAGTTCACCGTGGAGCTGAAGATCGGCTGGTGGTTCGGTCCGCTGGAGGTCGAGCCCGGCGGCAAGATCTACGCGAATGGCGACATGACCAGCGGCTGCCGTGCGGTGAGTCCGCTCACCTCGCCCGGTTTCGCCGCGCCGCTGGAGCTCGCCAGCGCCGGCATGTGGGGCGGCTACCGCGGCGAGACCACGGTCACCACGATCCCCGGCACCTACGAGGTGGTCTGGCAGTGCAACGACGGCCCGGAACGCGACGTCAAGACGTTCCGGGTGCTCGGCGATCCGCCCGTCCCGCCCACGACGACCACCCAGCCGCCGCCCGGAAAGCCGCAGCCCAAGCCGCCGATCGTAAAGCCGAAGGGCGCGCCCCAGACCGGTGGGGGCGGCACCGCCTGATCACGGTTCGGCACCGTCTCGACTGGATGAGCAACGAACCCACCGGATGTGCGTCAATGGCTTCGTGGGGACTCGTGTCTTGATCGCGGTGCTGAGCGTGGCCTTGGCCACTGCCGCCTGTTCGCAGGCGCCGGCGCCGAAGCCATCGGCGGCGACGAGCGAAAGCGCGCCGCCGCCGGTGGTCTCACCACTGGGCAAATCCGACCCGATGGAGCTGCGGATCGAGCGCGTCGGCATGCGGTCGTCGCTGGTCGAGCTCGGCATCGACCAGCAGGGCGCGGTGCAGATGCCGCCCGTCAGCGAGGGCATGCAGGCGGGGTGGCGCCAGCTGCACCCGCAGCAGTGGATCATCGTCGGGCGGATCGAGAGCAACAAGGCCAGAGGCGTCTTCTACCGGCTCAACGACCTGACCCAGGGCGACACCATCGAAGTGTCCAAGAAGGACGGTTCGGTCGCCCGCTTCACGGTGGTGCGCACCGAGAGGATCATCCGCGACGACTTCTTCGCCGAAGCCGTCAGCAGGGACGCGGACGAGCAGGGGCTGCGGCTGATCACGTGCGGCACTCGCGACAACGTGATCGTGCACGCAGCCCCCGCCCAGTGACTCAGTCCTCGACCCAGTCGAACGTCTTCGTCACGGCCTTCTTCCAGTTCGCGTACTCGGAGGTGCGGCGGGCGTCGTCCATCTGCGGCTCCCACTGCTTGTCCATCGCCCAGTTCTCGCGGATGTCGTCCTCGGTCTTCCAGAACCCGACCGCGAGACCGGCCGCGTAGGCGGCACCGAGCGCGGTCGTCTCGGCGACGACCGGCCGGATCACCGGCACGCCGAGGATGTCCGCCTGGAACTGCATCAGCAGCTCGTTCACGACCATGCCGCCGTCGACCTTCAACGCCGTCAGGTCGACGCCCGAGTCGGCGTTCATCGCGTCGAGCACCTCACGCGTCTGGAACGCCGTCGCCTCCAGCACGGCCCGCGCGAGGTGGCCCTTGTTGACGAACCGGGTCAGGCCGACGATCGCGCCACGGGCGTCGGAACGCCAGTACGGCGCGAACAACCCGGAGAACGCGGGCACGAAGTACGCGCCGCCGTTGTCCTCCACCGACCGCGCGTGCTCCTCGATCTCGGCCGCGGTGCTGATCATGCCGAGGTTGTCGCGCAGCCACTGCACCAGCGAACCGGTGACCGCGATCGAACCCTCCAGCGCGTACACGGCAGCCGCGTCACCGATCTTGTAGCAGACGGTGGTGAGCAACCCGTTCTCGCTCATCACCTTCTCGGTGCCGGTGTTGAGCAGCATGAAGTTGCCGGTGCCGTAGGTGTTCTTGGCCTCGCCGGGCGAGAGGCACGCCTGGCCGAACGTCGCCGCCTGCTGGTCGCCGAGGATGCCCGCGATCGGCACGCCGGCCAGCGCACCCCGTTCACGCACCTGGCCGTAGACCTCGGACGACGACCGGATCTCCGGCAGCATCGACATCGGGATGCCCATGTCCTCGGCGATCGAGGAGTCCCACTGCAGCGTGTCGAGGTCCATCAGCATGGTGCGCGACGCGTTCGTCGGGTCGGTGACGTGCACACCGCCGTCGGTGCCGCCCGTCATGTTCCACAGCACCCACGTGTCCATGTTGCCGAACAACAGGTCGCCGGCCTCGGCCTTCTCCCGCGCACCTTCGACGTTGTCGAGGATCCACCGGATCTTGGGGCCGGAGAAGTAGGTCGCCAGCGGCAGGCCGACCTTGGCGCGGTACCGCTCCTGCCCGCCACCGAGGTTGCCGAGCTCCTGCACGATCTTGTCGGTGCGGGTGTCCTGCCAGACGATGGCGTTGTAGACGGGTTGGCCGGTGTTCTTGTCCCACACCACCGCGGTTTCGCGCTGGTTGGTGATGCCGACGGCGGCGATGTCCGAAGTGGACAGATCGGCCTTGGCGAGCGCGCCCGCGGCGACCTGGCGGGTGTTCTGCCAGACCTCCATCGGGTCGTGCTCGACCCAGCCCGCCTTCGGGAAGATCTGCTCGTGCTCCTTCTGGTCGACCGACACCACTCGACCCGAGTGGTCGAAGATCATGCAACGGGTCGACGTGGTGCCCTGGTCGATCGCGGCCACGTACTGGGTCATGCGGGATGTCCTTTCAGACCGGTAGAACCAGGTAGAGCAGCGCGGCGAGCGCGCCACCCACGAGCGGGCCGACCACCGGGACCCATGAGTAGCCCCAGTTGGCGTTGCCCTTGTTGCGAATCGGCATGAGGAACGCGTAGGCGATGCGCGGACCGAGGTCGCGCGCCGGGTTGATGGCGTAGCCGGTCGGGCCACCGAGCGAGGTACCGATCACCAGCACGACGAACGCGACACCCGCGTAACCGAGCGCCGAGTTGCCGAACTGCGGAGTCCCGTCGGTCGCCATCTTCACGCCGGGCGACAGCAGGATCCACGCGACGAGCACGAACGTGCCGATGACCTCGGACACGAGGTTCCACACCGCGTTCGGCACGGTCGGCCCGGTGGAGAAGATGCCGAGCGTGTTCTGCGGTTCGTCGTGCGTGTCGAACTGCAGCTTGTAGGTCGCCCAGCAGAGCATCGCGCCGATGATCGCGCCGACCATCTGACCGAGGATGTAGAAGGGGACGTCGCCCCACGGCGTCTTGTCCGCGATCGCGAGCCCCAGCGTCACGGCGGGGTTCAGGTGAGCGCCGCTCGGGTTGGCGATGCTGGCGCCGGTGAAGACCGCGAAGGCCCAGCCGACGTTGACGAACAGGAATCCGGTGCTGTTGCCGAGGGTGTTCTTGAGCACCTGGTTCGCGACGACACCGGTGCCCAGGAGGATGAGGACCGCGGTCCCCAGCACCTCCCACACGAAGATCGAGCCTGCACTCATCGTCGACCTCCACTCGTTTGCGGCCAGACAGGACGCGCAAACCCGAGGTCAGGGCCGCGCCGCCCGCCTGCAACGTGCTCGGACGCTATTACCGCACTGATCAGTTGTCTACGCCGAGTACCTGTTGTCAGGCCGTTTTCAGGCCGAAGGGTTCTGGCGTTCGCGCCCATGGGCGAAGGGGCGTTGCTGCAGGTAACGTGATCCGCGAGTCGTCACAGGGAGGCGTTGTCGTGGCCACGCGCAAGAACGCAGCTGCACCACCGCAAACCCATGCCGAACCTCCGATCACCGGCCGCCTCGGGCCGGCCGAGCGGGAGGACGCCTGGCAACGGCTGGGGACGGACACGTTCGACCTCGTGGTGATCGGCGGTGGTGTGGTCGGTGTCGGCGCCGCCCTGGATGCCGCGACGCGGGGCCTGCGGGTGGCTCTCGTCGAGGCCCGCGACCTGGCCTCCGGCACGTCGAGCCGGTCCTCCAAGCTCTTCCACGGCGGCCTGCGGTACCTGGAGCAGCTGGAGTTCGGCCTGGTTCGCGAGGCACTGCGCGAACGCGAGCTGATGCTCAACCGCATCGCGCCGCACCTGGTGAAGCCGGTCAGCTTCCTCTACCCGCTCTCGAACAGGATCTGGGAACGCCCGTACACGGCGGCAGGTCTGTTCCTCTACGACACGATGGGCGGCGCCCGGTCCGTGCCGGGGCAGAAACATCTCACCCGAGCGGGTGCGCTCCGACTGGTTCCGGCTTTGAAGCGCGATGCGTTGATCGGCGGAATCCGTTACTACGACGCACAAGCCGACGACGCACGGCACACGATGATGGTCGGCCGGACCGCCGCGCACTACGGCGCCGTCGTGCGGACGTCGACCCAGGTGATCGGGTTCCTGCGCGAGGCCGACCGGGTGTCCGGCGTGCGCGTGCGAGACGTGGAGGACGGTCGCGAGGTCGACGTCCGGGCGCACGCGGTGATCAACGCGACCGGCGTGTGGACGGACGAGCTGCAGCGGCTTTCGGGTTCGCGCGGGCGGTTCCGGGTGCGGGCGTCGAAGGGCGTGCACATCGTCGTGCCGCGGGACCGGATCGTGGCCGAGTCCGGGATGATCCTGCGCACCGAGAAGTCCGTGCTGTTCGTGATCCCGTGGCGCAACCACTGGATCATCGGCACCACGGACACGGACTGGAACCTCGACCTGGCGCACCCGGCGGCGACCAAGCACGACATCGACTACCTCCTCGAACACGTCAACTCGGTGCTCGCGACTCCGTTGACGCACGACGACATCGAGGGCGTCTACGCGGGCCTCAGGCCGTTGCTGGCCGGTGAGTCGGAAGCGACCTCGAAGCTCTCGCGCGAGCACGCGGTCGCTCGGGTCGCTCCTGGACTCGTCGCGATCGCCGGCGGCAAGTACACGACGTACCGGGTGATGGGCGCGGACGCCGTCGACGCGGCACACGTCGACCTGCCCGGCCGGATCCAGCCGTCCATCACGGACAAGGTGCCGCTGGTCGGCGCCGACGGCTACCACGCGCTGGTCAACCAGGCCGACCAGCTGGCGGCCAAGCACGGGCTGCACCCGTACCGCGTCCGGCATCTGCTGGACCGCTACGGCTCGTTGGTGCACGAGGTGCTGTCGCTGGCCGCGGACAACTCCGAGCTGCTGAAGCCGATCCCCGCGTCGCCGGACTACCTGCAGGTGGAGGCGGTGTACGCGGCGTCGCACGAGGGCGCGATGCACCTGGAGGACGTGCTCACCCGGCGCACGCGCATCTCCATCGAGTACGCGCACCGCGGCGTCGAGTCGGCGGAGGCGGTGGCTCGGCTGATCGCGCCGATCCTGGGCTGGGACGAGGACGCGATCAAGCGCGAGGTCGAGGTCTACAACGCGCGGGTCGAGGCCGAACGCCACTCCCAGACCAAGCCGGACGACCAGGCGGCCGACGCCGTTCGCGCCGCGGCACCGGAAGCCCGCGCGCAGTTGATCGAACCCGTGAGCTGAGTGTGACCAGCCCCGGGCATGCTGGACGGCATGACTGGGGTTGATCGCAGAACTTTCCTGATCGGCGCGGCCGTGGCCGGTGCCGTTTCGACCGGTACCGCCCACGCGGCTGCGCCGTTGTTCGAGCACGGTGTCGCCTCCGGTGACCCGTTGCCCGACGGCGTGCTGTTGTGGACTCGTGTGGTGACGTCGTCACCGGTGGCGTGGGAGGTCGCGGCCGACGCGGAGTTCCAGCGCGTGGTCAAGCGCGGCGTGACGCGTGCCGCCGCGGCTCGTGACCACACGGTCAAGATCGAGGTGCACCACCTGCGCCCGAACACCCGTTACTGGTACCGGTTCCGCGTCGGCGACGTCGTGTCGCCCGTCGGCCGTACCAAGACGTCCGGCTGCGGCTCCGAACTGCGGCTCGGTGTCGTGTCGTGCGCGAACTGGTCGGTCGGCCACTTCGCGGGTTACGGCTTCCTGGCACAGCAGGAACTCGACGCCGTGATCCACCTCGGCGACTACATCTACGAGGGCTACTCGACCGAACTGCGGGTGCCCGATCCGGCGCACAAGTGCGTGACGCTCGACGACTACCGCCGCCGCCACGCGCAGTACAAAACCGACCAGCACGTCCAGGCCGTGCACGCGGCCCACCCGATGATCGCGACCTGGGACGATCATGAATCGGCCGACAACTCGTCGAGCATCGGCTCGCCGTCGCACGACCCAGCGACCGACGGTCCGTGGGGCGCGCGCCTGGCCGCCGCGACGCAGGCCTACTTCGAGTGGATGCCGGTCCGCGAGGGCAAGCTCGACCGGATCTTCCGCTTCGGTGAGCTGGCCACGCTGAGCATGCTCGACCTGCGCTCGTACCGCACCGACACGACGATCCTCGGTGCCGCCCAGCGCGACTGGCTGATCAACACCCTCACCACGGACCCCGCCCGCTGGCAGCTCGTGGGCAACTCGGTGATGATCAGCCCGTTCAAGATCCCGCCGTTGCCCGGCCAGCCGCCGTCGAACCCGGACCAGTGGGACGGCTTCCCCGCCGACCGCGAGCTGGTGCTGCGGTCGCTGGGCGCACGGAAGAACACCGTCTTCCTGACCGGTGACATCCACAGCTCGTGGGCGTGCGACGTGCCGCTCAACGGCGAGTCGGTCGCCACCGAGTACATCGTCACGTCGCTGACGTCGGACAACTTCGACGAGCTGCTGAAGGTGCCGCCGCGCACCGGCTCGCTGGTGCTGGAGGCGCAGATCATGGCGCTGAACCCGCACGCCAAGTTCGTCGAGCTGGACTCGCACGGGGTGTCGACGTTGCACGTCACCGCGGACGAGGTGCGCATGGACTGGCACTACGTGGCGGACAAGCGTGACCCGAACAGCGCGGTGGCGCGTGCGCACTCGTTCCGCACGCGCCACAACACAGCTCACACCGAGCGGGTCCTCTTCTAGGCCAGGGCGGCCAGGGCCGTGTGGACCATCACACGGACACCGACGAGCAGCGCGCGCTCATCCAGGTCGAACGTCGGCTGGTGCAGGTCGCGCTGCTTCTCCTGGCCGTTCCACACGCCGAGGCGCGCGAACGAGCCCGGCACGTGCTCCAGGTACCAGCCGAAGTCCTCGCCGCCGGAGGACTGCTCGGTGCCGGCCAGGGCGTCGTCGCCCAGGGCGGCCTCGATGCCGGCGCGCAGGATCTGGGTGGACTCCCGCTCGTTCACCACCGGGGGCACGCCGCGGCGGTGGTGCAGGTCGAAGCCGACGCCGGTCGGGGCCAGCAGCCCGGTGACCAGGTCCTTGACCAGCGGTTCGAGCTCGGCCCAGATGTCGCGGTCGCCGGTGCGCAGCGTGCCGCGCAGCAGACCGTCCTGCGGGACGGCGTTGGGCGCCTCACCCGCGTGGACGGCGCCCCACACCAGGACGGTGCCGGAACGCGGGTCGACGCGGCGGGACAGCATCGTCGGCAGGCCGGTGATGACCGTGCCGAGGGCGTGCACCAGGTCCGCGGTGAGGTGCGGGCGCGAGGTGTGGCCGCCGGGCGAGTTCAGCCGCAGCTCCAGCAGGTCCGACGCCGACGTGATGGCGCCGATGCGGGTGCCGATGCGGCCGACCTGCAGGCGCGGGTCGCAGTGCAGGCCGAAGATCCGCTCCACGCCGTCGAGACCGCCCGCGGCCAGCACGTCCAGCGCGCCACCCGGCATGACCTCCTCGGCCGGCTGGAACACCAGACGGACGCGGCCGGGCAGCTCGGTGGCCGACGCGAGCGCCAGGGCCGTGCCGAGCAGCACCGTCGTGTGGGCGTCGTGACCGCACGCGTGCGACACACCGTCCACAGTGGACGCGAACGGCAGGCCGGTGTTCTCCGGCAGCGGCAGGGCGTCCATGTCCGCGCGGAGTGCCACGCAGCGGGGGCCGTTGCCGATGTCGCAGATCAGGCCGGTGCCGCCGGGGAGGATGCGCGGCTTGAGGCCGACCTCGCGCAGCAGCTTCGCCACCAGCTCGGTGGTGTTGTACTCGCGCCGGGACAGCTCGGGGTTGGCGTGGATGTGCCGGCGCCAGGCGACGATGTCGGAGGCGTGCGCCTTCAACCAGTCGTCGAGCCACGCGGGACCGCGGCCTTCTCCGAGATCATCCACAGGAGACATGCTCACCCCGGTGGGGTCCACGAGCATCTCGGTGGACGTCTTCACAGTTGAGGAGCCCGAGGGACGGGAGTCCAGAACCGTCATGCCGCACCTCCGCGGGCCAGCAGCCGTGCGCGCTGCTGGGAATCGGTGGCTGTCGCGATCGTCGTCCAGGCCATGGCGAGTGCTCCTTCGAGCACCCCACGGTCCGCCGACGCCGAGGCACAGGCGGTCGCGAACTCTTGTTGGTGGTTCACCGCGTCTCCGCAGTCGATGGCGATGGTCGGGTGGATGGCGGGCAACACTCTGGTGACGTTGCCCATGTCGGTGCTCCCGATCTTCTCTCGCTGTTCCTGCTCGGGCGAGAGCGGACGTCGTCCCAGCTCAGTGGCCGCGCGCCGGTAGGCGTCCGCGAGCCACGGGTCGGGAGTCAGCTCGGCGTAGATCGGTGAGACCTGCTCGACCTCATGGGTGCAGCCGGTCGCGAGCGCGCCGGCTGAGAAGCAGTCCCGAATTCGGTTCTCCAGGCGCTGCAACGATTCCAGGTTTTCCGCCCTCACATCGAACATCGCCGATGCGCGGGCGGGTATTACGTTCGGCACGGTGCCGCCGTTGGTGACGATGCCGCTCACCATCTGGCCGGGCTCGAGGTGCTGCCGCAGCAGGCTGATCGAGATCTGCGCGACGGTCACCGCGTCCGCGGCGTTGATGCCCAGGTGCGGGGCGGCGGCCGCGTGTGACGGCTTGCCCTTGTAGTGCACCTGGAGATCGGTGATGGCCAACGACTTCGCGGCACACGACTCGTACGGCGCGGGGTGCACCATCATCGAGAACGAGACGTCGTCGAACACGCCCCGCTCGAGCATGAGCACCTTGCCGCCGCCGACCTCTTCCGCTGGAGTTCCGATCACCCTCACGGTGATACCCAGCCGGTCGGCGATGTCACGCAGCGCGAGCGCCGCGCCGACGGAAGCAGCCGCGATGACGTTGTGCCCGCACGCGTGCCCGACCTCGGGCAGTGCGTCGTATTCGGCACAAAGTCCCAGCACCAGCTCGCCGTCGCCGTAGGTCGCGACGAAGGCGGTGTCGAGGTCCGCCACACCGCGATCGATCTTGAAACCCTCGCGGGCCAGCAGGGAGGTGATCTTCTCGACGCTGCGGTGCTCCTCGAAGGCCAGCTCAGGCTCGGCGTGGATCGAGTGCGACAGGTCCAGCAGCGCGTCGGAGTACCGCTCGACGGTCGAGCGTGTGCTGATCTTCAAGTCGGTACTCATTTGCTCACCATCCTGCATCACCGCCTGTGCGGCGCACGGCGCTGATGATGATCAACCGGACGGCCGGTCGCAGCGCTGCGCCGAGCGGCGAGCGAGTTTCGGTCTGACCGATCAACGATGACGCAAATGGTCGAGAAGCACGCTTAATTTTGACTATTACGTTCCATCATGTGGGACGCGACTTCTCACCCCGAACGGCCGGCGGTCAGCCCTTCTTGGCCGCCCGCTCCTTGCGCCATGCCGCCCACCGGCGCTTGTTGCGGTAGTAGACGAGCGCGAACAGGACCAGCGCGATGGCGCCGATCCACAGCTTGCGCTTGGTCTCCTGGCGGATTTCAGGCGACGGTTCCTGCGGCGCGTTGACAGCCGGACCCGGATTCACTGTCGTCTGCTGGGCAGCCGCCACAGGCGCGTTCGGCGCCTCTTGCGCGGACGCCACACCGGCGATCCCGACGACGCTCATCAGCGCGAACACGCAGGCCAGCAGCAACCTCGACATGGCCTGAACTCTACCTCGAATACCACGATCGAAGGTCACCCAAACTAGTTACACGCCTACCGTCCGCCGCCCCCGTTTTGGCACGCGGGGCGCTTTCGTTTGCTCCTGGGGTACGCGGGGTCCCCGCGTGAAAAATCAGTCAGCCTTGTGGGTGAAGGCGGCCAGGAGTTGCTCGGCGGCGAGGGTGGCGGTGAGTTCGCCGGAGCGGACCCGTGCTTCGAGAGCGGGGGCCAGTTTGCGGACCTCGGGGTGCTCTCGCAGCGAGCGCCACAGTTCGTCGTGGACCATCATCCAGGTCCACTCGACCTGCTGACGCCGCCGGCGTTCGTCCAGCTCACCGGCGTCCCTCAAGGTGGACTGGTGTTCCAGCACGCGGGACCACAGCTCGTCGAGCCCGGTGCCGGTGAGTCCGGAACACGTCAGCACCGGCGGGTGCCACAACGCGTCGGGAGGCCGCAGCAGTTTGAGCGCTCCGGCCAGTTCCCTCGCTGCTTTGCGGGCATCCAGTTCGTGCTCGCCGTCGGCCTTGTTGACCGCGATGACGTCCGCGAGCTCCAGGATGCCCTTCTTGATGCCCTGCAGCTGATCGCCGGTGCGGGCGAGCGTCAGGAACAGCGAGCAGTCCGTCATGTTCGCGACGGCCACCTCGGACTGCCCCACGCCGACCGTCTCGACCAGCACGACGTCGAAGCCCGCGGCCTCGACCAGCACGATCGTCTCGCGGGTGGCCTGCGCGACGCCGCCGAGCGTGCCGGACGTCGGCGAGGGCCGGATGAACGCCTGCTCGTTGACCGACAGCCGGTTCATCCGCGTCTTGTCGCCCAGAATGCTGCCGCCGGTGCGGGTGGACGAAGGGTCGACGGCGAGCACCGCGACCCGGTGGCCCTGCTCGGTGAGCATGGTGCCGAGCGCGTCGATGAACGTCGACTTGCCGACGCCGGGGACACCGGTGATGCCGACGCGAATCGCGTTGCCGGACTTGGGCAACAGCTCGACCAGCAGCTCCTGCGCCTTCGCGCGGTGGTCCGCGCGCTTGGACTCCACGAGCGTGATCGCTCTCGCGAGCACACCGCGCTTGCCGTCGAGGACACCCTTGGCGAGCTCGTCGACGTCGATCACCCTAGCCATGATGGCCGAGCTGGTCCGCGAGCTTCACCAGCAGGTCCTTGGCCGCGTCCGCGATCACCGTGCCGGGCGGGAAGATCGCCGCCGCGCCCGCCGCGTACAGCTCGTCGAAGTCCTGCGGCGGGATCACGCCACCGACGACGATCATGATGTCCGCGCGGTCGAGCTTGGCGAGTTCTTCCTTCAGCGCCGGGACGAGCGTGAGGTGGCCCGCCGCGAGCGACGAGACGCCGACGATGTGCACGTCGGCCTCGACGGCTTGGCGCGCAACCTCTTCCGGCGTCTGGAACAGCGGGCCGACGTCGACGTCGAAGCCGAGGTCCGCGAACGCCGTCGCGATCACCTTCTGGCCGCGGTCGTGGCCGTCCTGCCCCATCTTGGCGACCAGGATGCGCGGCCGGCGGCCCTCTTCCTCCGCGAACGCCTCGACGACCTCGCGGCAGGCGTCCACGTTGGACACTTGGCCGACCTCCTGGCGGTAGACACCCGTGATGGTGCGGATCTGGGCGGAGTGCCTGCCCCACACCTTGCCCAGCGACTCGGAGATCTCCCCCACCGTCGCCTTGGCCCGTGCGGCGTTGATCGCCAGCTCCAGCAGGTTGCCGTGGCCGGTCGCGGCGTTCGTGAGCGCTTCGAGCGCACTGTCCACAGCGGACTGGTCGCGTTCTTCCCTGAGGCGGCGGAGCTTTTCGAGCTGCTGGGCGCGCACCCCGGCGTTGTCGACCTTGAGAACGTCGATCTGCTCGTCGTTGCTCACCAGGTACTTGTTGACGCCGATGACGGGCTGCCGGCCGGAGTCGATGCGGGCTTGTGTGCGGGCGGCTGCTTCTTCGATGCGCAGCTTGGGGATGCCCTCGTCGATCGCACGGGCCATGCCGCCCGCCTTCTCGACCTCGGTGATGTGGTCCCAGGCCTTCCGAGCGAGCTCGTTCGTCAGCCGTTCGACGTACGCGCTGCCGCCCCACGGGTCGATGACGCGCGTGGTGCCGGACTCCTGCTGCAGGAGGAGCTGCGTGTTGCGGGCGATGCGCGCGGAGAAGTCGGTGGGCAGAGCGAGCGCCTCGTCGAGTGCGTTGGTGTGCAACGACTGCGTGTGGCCCTGTGTCGCCGCCATCGCCTCGACGCACGTGCGCGCGACGTTGTTGAACACGTCCTGCGCGGTCAGGGACCAGCCACTGGTTTGGCAGTGGGTCCTCAGAGACAGGGACTTGGGAGACTTGGGCTCGAAGTTGTTCACGAGTTTCGCCCAGAGCAGCCTGGCGGCCCGCATCTTGGCGATCTCCATGAAGTAGTTCATGCCGACGGCCCAGAAGAAGCTGAGCCGCGGCGCGAACTTGTCCACGTCCAGCCCGGCTTCCTGGCCCGCGCGGATGTACTCGACGCCGTCCGCCAGCGTGTAGGCGAGCTCCAGGTCGGCCGTCGCCCCGGCCTCCTGCATGTGGTAGCCGGAGATCGAGATGGAGTTGAACTTCGGCATGTGGCTGCTCGTGAAGCTGAAGATGTCGGAGATGATCCGCATCGACTGCTTCGGCGGGTAGATGTAGGTGTTGCGGACCATGAACTCCTTGAGGATGTCGTTCTGGATGGTCCCCATGAGCTGCTCCGGCTTCACCCCCTGCTCCTCGGCCGCCACCACGAACAGCGCCAGGATCGGCAGCACCGCGCCGTTCATCGTCATCGACACGGACATCTTGTCCAGCGGGATGCCGTCGAACAGCGTGCGCATGTCGTAGATCGAGTCGATCGCGACGCCGGCCATGCCGACGTCACCGGCGACGCGCGGGTGGTCCGAGTCGTAGCCGCGGTGCGTCGCCAGGTCGAACGCGACGCTCAGGCCCTTCTGGCCGGCCGCGAGGTTGCGGCGGTAGAAGGCGTTCGACTCCTCGGCTGTCGAGAAGCCCGCGTACTGCCTGACGGTCCACGGCTGGTTGACGTACATCGTCGGGTACGGCCCGCGCAGGAACGGCGCGACGCCGGGGTAGGTCTGCAGGAAGTCGAGGCCGTCGACGTCTTCCGGGCCGTAGACGGGCTTGACCGCGATGCCTTCCGGCGTCTCCCAGGCGGGCAGGTCGGTCTCGTACTTGGCCGACGGGAGGGGGCCGAGGTCGATGTCCGCGAAGTTGGGGATCATCGCTCCACTCCCAGGAAGTCGTAGGTGTCGTTCAGGATTTCCAGCGCCGGGCAGCCCGTGTAGACGAAGCCGTCCACGTCCGCGTCACTCCTCTTGCCCGCGAGGAGTACCCGCTCGGCACCGGCTTCGCGCAGGGCTGCTGTTGTCTCGGCGGCCTGGTCGGCATAGCTGGTGTCGGAGCCGCAGAGGACCGCGACTCGCGCTCCTGAAGCCTTGAACTTCGCCGCCACGTCTTCCGGGGTCTTGGTCGGGCCCGCGGTCGGGGTCGCGAAGCCGCCGGCGTTGAAGAGGTTGGCGGCGAAGGTGGCGCGGGCGGTGTGCGCGGCGACCGGGCCGAGCGTCGCCAGGAAGACCTGCGGACGTTCCGGCTGGGCGTCGGCCAGGTCGCGCAGCTCCTCGAAGGCCTGGGCGTACCGAACTCTCGGCAACTCGCCTTCCGGCATCACGAACGGTTCGCGGACGACCGGCTTCTCGGTGAGGTTCGGGAACTCGCTGACACCCGTGATCGGGTCGCTGCGGTCCGCGAGCCGGGCCGAGCGCGCGGCCCACGTCTCGGCGATTCGCGAGGCGACCAGCTGGCCAGCGGAAGGCAGGCCGCCAGCGCGTTCGATCTCCTGGAACCAAGCCCAGGCCGCGATGGCCAGCTCGTCCGTCAGCTTCTCGACGTACCAGGAGCCGGCCGCCGGGTCGATCACCTCGCCGAGGTGCGACTCCTCCAACAGCAGGTTCTGCGTGTTGCGCGCGATCCGCCGGGCGAACTCGTCCGGCAGCCCGATCGCCGCGTCGAACGGCTGCACCGTCACCGCGTCGGCACCGCCAAGACCGGCGGCCAGCGTCGCCACCGTGGTGCGCAGCATGTTCACCCACGGGTCGCGGCGGGTCATCATCGCGGAAGAGGTCACCGCGTGCTGCACCTGCGGCACGTCCACACCGGACACCTCGGCCACCCGCGCCCACAACCGCCGCGCGGCACGGAGCTTCGCGATGGTCATGAACTGGTCGGCGGTCGCGGCGTAGCGGAACTCCAGCTGTGCGAAGGCCTGCTCGACGCTCAGTCCGGCGTCCGTGAGAGCACGCAGGTACGACACGGCGAGGGCCAACGACGCGCCGAGCTCCTCGGAGTCCGAGCCGCCCGCGTCGTGGAACGGCAGCGCGTCGACCACGACGGTGCGCAGCTGGGGGAACTGCTCGTTCGCCTGCTTGATCACGTCGAGAGCGTCACCGAACGGGGTGAGGGCCAGGTTGCCGCGCACCTCGGAGGCGAGCACCGGCGCCTGGTCGTAGATCCGCAGCAACGCCCGCGCGGCCTCGACGTCGCCGTCCAGCACGATCGGGGCGAGGTCGAGGTAGACGCCGTCGAGCAGCTTTTCCAGCGACGAGGCCGGCACCGCGAGCCACAGCGACGTGACGCCGCCCTCCAGGTCGTTCATCAGAGCGACCGGATCGGGCACGGCGTGGCGCTGGCGGACGTCCCAGCCCTGCTTGACGGGCGCCAGCGCGTACGGAGGCAGCGCGTCGTCGAGGGTGTAGAGCGGCTGGAGCTCGAACCCGTCGTACGTCTTCGTGACCAGCGAGTCGAAGCTCGCGCCGGTCTTGCTGAGGACGGCGTCGACCATCGCGCGCCACTGTTCCCGCGACGCCGCGGGGAACTCGTTCGGGCGGAATTCGGCGGGCAAGGCCAACTCCATCATGCGTTGCAGTGTTACCGACCGGTACCGACACGGCTATGTGAGGTTCACCGCCGTTAACGATGCAGTCAGTGTGTCAGGAACAATGGTCCAGTGGAGAACGGTGACCAGGAGCGCTTGATCGCGGCTAGGTACCGGCTGCTGCACCTGCTGGGTCAAGGGTCGATGGGCACGGTCTGGGCTGCCCACGACGAGGTGCTGCGCAGGCAGGTCGCCGTCAAGGGCATCCTGCGGCCGCCGGGGATGCCCGACGTCGCGGCCGCTGAGCTGCGCGAACGGACCATGCGCGAGGCGCGGGCCGTCGCCGCGCTCTCCCACCCGAACCTCGTGACGCTCTACGACGTCGTGCAGCACGACGGCGACCCGTACGTGGTGATGGAACTGGTGCCGTCACGCAGTCTGGTCGAGGTGCTGCAGGAGCAGGGCTGCCTCACCGAGAAGCAGGGCGCGGCGGTGCTGGACGCGGTCGCGGCGGCGCTGGCGTCGGCGCACCGGGCAGGCATCACGCACCGGGACGTGAAGCCCGGCAACGTGCTGATCGCGGACGACGGCCGGGTGAAGCTGACGGACTTCGGCATCGCGCGCAACGTCGCCGAGGCCACCATGACCGCGCGCGGCATCACGCTCGGCACGCCCGCGTACATCGCGCCGGAGGTCGCGCAGGGCGGGGACGTCTCGGCAGCCGCGGACAGGTGGTCGCTCGGCGCCACGATGTGGGCCGCGATGGCCGGCGAGCCGCCGTACGTGGGCAAGAACGTCATGCAGACGATCAACGCGGTGATCAACGGCGACGTGCCGGTGCCCGCGGGTGCCGGGCGGCTCTCACAGGTCATCAGCGGGCTGATGCGGAAGGACCCGGCGGAGCGGCTGTCGCTGGTCGACGTGCGCAGGCAGGTCTACCCGCTGCTGCCGGAGCCGGGCACGGACGCGTTCGAGGTGCGTGAGGCCGTGCAGCCGCCGATCGTCGTGCGGCCCAAGCCGAGGATCGAGCCGGACGCGCCGCTGGCCGACGACCCCGGCCCGTTGCCGTTCATGATCACCAAGCCGATCCCGCCCCAACGGCGGCGCGGGCGGGTCGCGACGACGTTCATCCTGGTCGCGGCGCTGTTGTTGTTCGTGGCGGGCTCGGGTGGCGGGTTCGCGCTGACGCGGCTGGCGGCCGGGGCGGCGCTGCTGCCGCCGACCGGGCAGACGATGCAGGTGCTGCCGACCCTGCCCACGTCCGCGACGCTGCAGCCGCGCACCGAGCTGGCCCTCACGGCGATCGGCGACCAGGGCGCGAAGTTCCGGCTGAGCGTCGATCCCAGCTGGTCGACCTACGCAGAACAGCGCGCGGCCGACAAGCTGATGCCGGCGTCCGCGGTGGTGCACTTCGTGTCCGGCACCGGTGCGTACCAGGCCACCGTGCAGCGGTTCCCCGAGTTCTACCCGAAGCGCAAGATCAGCACGTACACGGCCAGCGTGCAGGCGCAGTGGCCGGGCCGGTTCTTCGGTGGCGAGCAGGTGCGCACGCCGAACCTCGCCGGACATCAGGACGAGGACAGCGTCCAGTTCGTCTACCGGACGGTGGAGGGTGACGATCCCGAGGCGCTGAGGCGGTCGCACTTCTCCCGCGTGCTGCCGTTCGGCAACGACCTGTGGGTGGTCGAAGTGGTGGTGCCCACAGAGCAGGAGGCACAGGCGCGCGCCCAGCTCTTCGACGCGATCGCCTCGACGTTCGCCCCGGTTTAAGCTCTCGCGGTGACTCCAGAAGAGCTGGCCGGCAAGGCCGCGGAAGAGATCCAGAGCCGCACCGGCGTGGCGAAGCACGACATCGCGATCGTGCTCGGCTCCGGCTGGCGGCCCGCCGCCGACGTGATCGGCGACGCGATCACCGAAATCCCGGTGGGTGAGCTGGCAGGCTTCGAGGCGCCGACCGCGCTCGGCCACGGCGGCACCATCCGTTCCGTCGAGGTGGGCGGCAAGAAGGTCCTCGTCGTCCTCGGCCGCACCCACGGCTACGAGGGCAAAGGTGTGCAGAAGGTCGTCCACGGCGTGCGCACGGCCGCTGCTGCCGGCGTGTCGACGATCGTGCTCACCAACGCGGCCGGTGGCCTGCGCCAGGGCATGTCGGTCGGGCAGCCCGTGCTGATCTCCGACCACCTCAACCTGACCTCGCTGTCGCCACTGGTCGGCGCCCGGTTCGTGGACCTGACGGACCTGTACTCGCCGCGGCTGCGCGCGCTGGCCCAGCAGATCGACCCGTCGCTGGAGGAAGGCGTGTACGCCGGTCTGCCCGGCCCGCACTTCGAGACGCCCGCCGAGATCCGGATGCTGCGCACGCTCGGCGCGGACCTGGTCGGCATGTCGACCGTGCACGAGGCCATCGCCGCACGTGCCGAGGGTGTCGAGGTGTTCGGGCTGTCGCTGGTCACGAACCTCGCGGCGGGCATCACCGGTGAGCCGCTGAACCACCAGGAGGTGCTGGAGGCCGGTGCCGCCGCCGCTCAGCGCATGGGCACGCTGCTGCGCGAGCTGGTGGACCGCGCATGAGCCTGACGCCGGCACTGCGTGACGCGACGTTCCGGTGGATCGCTGACGACCCCTCCGACGCGACTCGAACCGAGTTGCAGGGCGTGCTGGCACGCGCGATGGGCGGCTCTGCCGAGGCGTTGGAGGACCTCCAGGACCGCATGGCCGGGCCGTTGACGTTCGGCACCGCCGGGCTGCGCGGGCCGGTTCGCGCCGGCACCAACGGCATGAACGTGGCGACGGTGATCCGCACGACGGCCGGTTTGGCGTCGTGGCTCGGGACTTCCGGGCTGGTGTTCGTCGGGCGTGACGCCCGGCACGGGTCGGAGGAGTTCGCGACCGCCGCTGCCGAGGTGATGGCGGCGGCCGGTTTTGACGTGCGAGTCCTGCCCGGGCCGTTGCCCACACCGGTGCTGGCCTTCCTGGTGCGACAACACGGTGCGGTCGCCGGGATCCAGATCACCGCGTCGCACAACCCGCCCGCGGACAACGGGTACAAGCTCTACCTGTCCGGCGGGTCGCAGATCGTGCCGCCTTCCGACGGCGAGATCGAGAAGGCGATCGAGGCGGTTCCGGCCGCGGTTTCCGTGCCTCGTGCGTCGTCGTACTCGACGGTGTCCGACGCAGAGATCGACGCGTACCTGGAGCGGGTGGCCTCATTGCCGCGCCAGAACGCGCGCGCGTTGAAGATCGCGTTGACGCCGATGCACGGCGTGGGCGGCGCGTTCGCCGTGGAAGCGTTGCGGCGCGCGGGTTTCACCGATGTGCACGTGGTGCGGTCGCAGGCGGTGCCGGACCCGGACTTCCCGACCGTGGTGTTCCCGAACCCGGAGGAGCCGGGCGCGTCCGACGAGCTGCTCTCCCTTGCGGCGTCGGTGGACGCGGACCTGGCGATCGCGCTCGACCCGGACGCCGACCGGTGTGCGCTGGGTGTGCGCGACGGTGACAAGTGGCGGATGTTGCGCGGCGACGAGACCGGCGTGCTGCTCGGGTCGCTCGTGCTGTCGACGACCGAGTCCGCGGATCCTTTGGTGGCAACGACGATCGTGTCCTCGTCGTTGCTGAAGTCGATCGCCGCGGCGCACGGTGCTCGTTACGCGGAGACGCTGACCGGCTTCAAGTGGCTGGCGCGGGCCGGTGAGGGCCTGGTGTTCGCCTACGAGGAAGCACTCGGCAACTGCGTCGATCCTGCTCACGTGGCAGACAAGGACGGCATCTCGGCCGCCGTGGTGGCGGCGGATCTGGCGGCCGGCCTGAAGGCGTCGGGACGTACGTTGCTGGACGCGCTGGACCAGCTCGCGCTGGACCACGGCCTGCACCTGACCGACCAGGTTTCGCTGCGGTACACCGACTTGTCGCTGATCGGCGCCACGATGGCCCGGCTGCGCGCGGAACCCCCGGCGGACTTCTCGTCGGAGGACCTGCTGCCCAGCGCGGACGTGCTGCGCTGGACCGCGGAAGGCGTGCGCGTGATCGTGCGGCCGTCCGGCACCGAGCCGAAGCTCAAGGCGTACCTGGAAGTCGTCGAGCCGGTCACGGACGGACTGGAGTCCGCCCGTGCCGCGGGCAAGGCTCGGTTGGCTGAACTACGTGAACGGGTGACTGAGCTCGTCAGCTAGCTCGGGAAGGCGATCGCCCACGCGAGCGCGAGCACGGCCAGGGCGAATCCCCCGCCGGCCACGAGGTAGGCCCTTCTGGTCGGCGGGGCGATCGCGTTGCGACGCCCCTCGGTGACCGCCGCGACGGCGATCCGCCCGAAGATGTACGCGATCGTGCAAAGCCCCACGCCGAGTCCGAGCAGCATCGTGTTGATGTCCCACGGACTGTGGTCGAACCCCGGCCACACCGACGCGAAGAGGGGCCCGAACCCGATCATCCCGATGCCGATCGCAAGGCCGAAACCCCAGGTGATGCGACGCTGACGAGGACTGGTGGTCATAAGGGCGGTGGTCTTCATGGTCCCTCCTGTGTACACCCTCTAGGACGCCTCACGGGTAGCGGGGTTCCGTTTCTGCACCAACAAAAACGCCTGCGGCCCTCGCTCGTCCACACCCTTCTGACGCACGAGCCGTGCCACTTCGTTGAATCCGGCTTCGGTCGCGTTGGTCACGGTTTCGTCGATGTCGTGCCAGTAGACGTAGAGGTCCACGTCGTGGCCGTACGCGTGGGTGAGATGACCTTTCTGGTCGCCCATCTTGAAGGCGTGCAACAGGTACCCGCCCGGTTTGAGAACCCGGTGGAACTCCTGCCAGGGCATCTCTTGGGCGGGCATGTGGACCGTGGAGTACCAGACGACCGCGCCGCCGAGGCTGTCGTCCGCCAGGTCCAGTTCGGTGATGTCGCCCTGGGTGAACTTGAGGTGCGGGTAGAGGGTTCGCGCCTGGTCGAGCATGCCGTCGGAGAGGTCGATGCCGAACGCGTCCAGGCCCAGTTCGTGCAGGTGCCCGGTGATGCGGCCGGTGCCGCAGCCGAGGTCCGCGACCGGGCCTCCGGTGAGGTCGGCGAACGCTCGCATGATCGCGGCGTCGAGCGGGCGGCCGTCGTGCGCGTCCGGGATGAGCTGGGCGTAGCTCGCGGCAACGATGTCGTAGGAGGCGCGGGTCATGAGCGTTATGTTGCTCGGCGTGTCCAGGCTGTTGATCGTCCACCACACGCCGTCGCCCGCGCTGCAGGCCATGTTCGAGGCGGTCGTCGCCGGTGCGACAACGCCCGAGATCGAGGGCGTCGAGGTGGTGCGCCGAGCCGCGTTGTCCACAACCGCTGTGGATGTCCTGGAGGCAGACGGCTACCTGCTGGGCACGCCCGCCAACCTCGGCTACATGAGCGGCGCGTTGAAGCACTTCTTCGACACCGTCTACTACCCGTGCCTGGACTCCACACAAGGCAGGCCGTACGGGCTGTACGTGCACGGCAACAACGACACGACGGGTGCGGTGCGCAGCGTGGAGGCGGCCACGACCGGGTTGAGCTGGGAGAAGGTGGCGCAGCACGTGGTCGTCACGGGTGAGCCGACGAAAGCCGACCTGGAGGCGTGCTGGGAACTCGGCGCCACTGTCGCCGCCCAGTTGTCCACATGACTACAGGGTTGTCCACAGCCACCTGTCCCCAACCTGTGGACAACCCTGGGGATATCTTCGAACACATGTTCTAGAGTCGGCGGTAAGCGCAGGCCGGCCCCTGTGGAACCGGCCTGCACCAGTGCTAGCGACCCACGGAGCTCATGTCCGGGTAGCGGTCACCGGCGACGGCCGAAGCGGGCACAGCGGCCTCGATCGCTGCCAGGTCGTCGGCGGACAGCTCCAACGAAGCCGCCGCCACGTTCTCCTCCAGGTACTTGATCCGCTTGGTACCCGGAATCGGCACGACGTCGTCGCCGCGGTGCTGGACCCAGGCCAACGCCAGCTGACCAGCGGTCACACCGCGGTCGGCAGCCAGCGCGCGCAGCTCCTCCACCATCTTCAGGTTCGTGTCGAGGTTCGAACCCGAGAACCGCGGCTGAGCGACACCGCGGAAGTCACCGGCACCGAAGTCGGCGGCGGAGGTGAAGCGGCCGGTCAGCACACCACGGCCCAGCGGCGAGTACGGCACCAGGCCGATGCCCAGCTCGCGAGCCGTCGGCACGATCTCGGCTTCGATGTCCCGCGACCACAGCGACCACTCGCTCTGCAGCGCCGTGATCGGGTGCACCGCGTGAGCCCGGCGCAGCGTCGAGGCACCGGCCTCGGACAGGCCGAGGAACCGCACCTTGCCCTCGGTCACCAGCTCGGCCATCGCGCCGACGGTCTCCTCGATCGGCGTGTCCGCCGGCACCCGGTGCAGGTAGTACAGGTCGATCACGTCGGTCCCGAGCCTGCGCAGCGACCCCTCGACCGACGAGCGCACGTACTCGCGGTCGCCCCGGATCGAGCGGCCGCCCTCTTCGCGCACGATGCCGAACTTCGTGGCCAGCACGACGTCGGAACGACGGCCCGCGATCGCGCGGCCCACCAGCTCCTCGTTCACGTACGGCCCGTACATGTCCGCCGTGTCGAGCAACGTGACACCGAGCTCCAGCGCCCGGTGGATCACCGAGATCGACTCCGACTCGTCGCCGGCGCCGTAGAACTCCGACATTCCCATGCAGCCGAGTCCCTGCGGCCCGACTTCCAGCTGTCCCAACAAACGGCTCACGCCGTCGCCTCCAAGTCCCGCTCGACCACCGCGTAGTGGTCGATCTTGTAGTCGAGCACTTCCAGAGACGTCTGCAGCTCCGCGATGCGGGCGCGGACGTCGTTGCGGTGCTCGACGAGGATCTGCTTGCGGCGGCCTGCCGTCAGGTCGCCGCGGTGCCTGAGCTGCGCGAACTCGCGCATCATGCGGATCGGCATGCCGGTCGTGCGCAGACGCGTCACGAACGCCAGCCAACCCAGATCTTCTTCGGAGTAGCTGCGACGCCCACCCGAGTCTCGCGCGGGCGGGTCGACGAGCCCGATTCGTTCGTAGTAGCGCAAGGTGTCGATGGACAACCCACTGCGCTGCGCGGCTTGGGCTATCGAGTAACTCACGGCGACGACGCTACGAGCTAGAGCGCGCTCTAGGTCAAGCGGAATCCTTCGGAAGTCCCCACGCTTCGAGATGGCCGGCCATCTCGGGGACATCGATCTTGTCGCGACCGAGGGCACGCACCAGATCCAGGGCGTCGTCCTCGTCCGCGTCGATCCAGTAGCCGTTGATGTCGCACATCGTGACGGCAGAGACCCAGCCGAGCCGCCAGTTTCCCTCCACCAGGGGACGGGTTCGCACGATCGAGTCAAGTAAAGCGGAGGACTTCAGCCACAGCGTGTCGTAGGCCTCCACGCCGAGCACGGTGGCGCGAGGACGGTACGCCGCTGTGTCCAGCAGACCGATGTCCCTGACGACGAGGTCGCCACCGGTCACGGCTGTGGCCAGCACTAAAAGGTCCCCGGCGTCGAGGTAGGAGATCACGGCACCCAGTTGATCACAGAGGTCTGACAGTTTCAGGAAGATCCGAGCCTATCCAAAAGACCTCGGTACTTCGGCAGGACTCGCCCCAGAACCTCGCCGAGCTTTTCTTCCTGCTGCATGCGCTGGTAGCGGTCCGCGATCGCGAGACGCACGACCTCCTGCTTGGAGCGCCCCTCGGCCTGCGCCAGTTCAGCGAGCCGGTGGTTCTCCTCGTCGGTCAACCGCAAGGTCATCGCCATGGACGGACGGTACCAACGTGATACCACGCTGACCAGCGGCCGTTAGGATTGCGTGATGCCCAGGCCCAAGACCCACGATGACGCTCTGCGACGGCGTCTGCTCGAGCGGGCGGGCGAACTGCTCAGCACCGAGGGTCCCGACGCGGTGAGCCTGCGCAAGATCGCCACAGACGTCAACACCTCGACGACAGCGGTCTATTCCCTCTTCGGCGGCAAACCGGCGCTGTTGGAGGCGCTCTACGACGAGGCGTTCAACCGGTTCGGCACGCACCTGGCGGAGGTGCCGATCACCGAGGATCCTGCGGAGGACCTGGTCCAGATCGGCCTGGCGTACCGGCGCAGCGCGCTCGCGGACCCGCAGTTCTACTCGGTGCTCTACTCGAAGGTCGTCGAGCCGACGAAGGCGATGAGCCGCGCGGCCGGCCGGACGTTCGCGCCGGTGATCAACACCGTGCGGCGGGCGATCGAGCAGCAGGTCTTCGTGCAGGAGGAACCCGAGCAGATCGCGATGTCGATGTGGGGCATCGCGCACGGCCTGGTGAGCCTGGAGCTGGGCGGCAACCTGCCTCCGGGCATCGACGCGCAGGCCACGTACGAACTGGCGTTGCGCGCGCACGGCCGCGGTTGGCTGAAACCATGAGCGGAATCCGGGGAGGCGGCCGCCGCGAAACCTCCCCGGACCCGCAGAACTGTCCGGTTCGGACAGTCCGTCTTTACCTCAAGGCCCCGTCCAGGGCCTTGATCAGCTCAGCGTCCGCGGTGTCCCCGTCGAGCGACCAGATCATCGCGCCGCCCAGGTTGCGGTCGTTGATGAAGCGAGCCTTGCGCTTCATCTCGGTCGCGTCGTCGTAGGTCCACCACGTCGTGCCGTCGTAGATCCACGCGAAGCCGGCGCGCTCATCGCGGTAGACCTTGTACTTCGGGTCGGCCAGCTTCGGCTTGAGAGCGTGGAAGTCCTCGTAGCCCGCCTCGTACGTGGCCGGCGCGGGCGTACCCGTGCCGAACAGGCCGTTGCGGGTGCCAGGTGCCACGCCGGTCCAGCCGCGTCCGTAGAACGGCACGCCCAGCACGGCCTTCGAGCGCGGAGCACCACGGCGCAGCCACGCGTTGACCGTCACCTCGGAGCTGAACTCGAACTCCGACGGGTCGCCCTTGGGCACCCGCAGCGCGGACTGCTGGTTCGCCGGGGCATCCCACGCGCCGTGGTAGTCGTAGCCCTGCAGCGTGCCGAAAGTGAGGTAGCAGAACACCTTCGAGGCCTCGAAGCCGCGATCCACCTGCACCGGGTCGGCCGGGAGGAACGCGGTCAGGTCGCGGTTCCAGCCCATCTGCTTGCGGTACTCGGCGAGCAGCTTGGTGAAGTTCTGCTTGTCCTCGGGACGCACGACGTTGGGCGGCTCCATGTTGCCGTTGCTGGCAGGCCACTCCCAGTCGATGTCGACGCCGTCGAAGATGCCCTTAGCGGCACCCTCTGGCAACCCCGGCAGGTTGCCCTTGATCCACATATCGGTGCACGACTTGACGTGCGCGGCGCGCGACTCGGGGGTCAGCGCGGCGTTGGAGAAGTAGCGGGAGCCCGTCCAGCCGCCCAGCGAGATGTTGATCCTCAGCTTGGGGTATTTGGCCTTGAGCTGCTTGAGCTGGTTCAGGTTGCCCGCGAGCGCGCCCGGTTCGTCGGCCTTGCCGTTGACGGACTGCTCAGCGGTGTAGGGCATCTGCCAGTCCGCCCACGGGTCGGCGCTGACGCACTTGCCGGATTCGTCGAGGAATCCGAACGCGTAGTTGAGGTGCGTGAGCCGCGCCGCGGCCCCGCTGTCGACGAGGTTCTTGACCCGGAAGTTCCGGCCGTACACGCCCCACTGGATGAAGTACCCGACCGTACGGGTCTTCGAATAACCGTGGTGCCCACTGGTCTCGACATCAGCGTTCGCCGGCGCATAGGCCAGCGACGCGGACAGGGCGCCGACCGCGAGCGCGGCGACACCCCATCTCCGTCTGGACATGGTTCTCCTCAAACGCAGTGCCAATTTCTGGCGTGCAGCGGTGATGTGGTCCAGAGCACGTTAGCCCGGAGGTCTAGACCACTGCTACGTCCGATCGGAGGTATGTCCTAAACCGCTCCATACAGCCTGTCACCGGCATCGCCCAGACCAGGCACGATGAAGCCGGAGTCGTTCAACCGCTCGTCAACGGACGCCGTGATGAGACGAACCGGCAGTTTCGAGTCTTCGAGGTGGTTGATGCCCTCGGGCGCCGCGAGCACGCACACCGCCGTCACGTCCGTCGCGCCGCGCTGGGTCAGCAGCCGGATCGTGTACGCCATCGAGCCGCCGGTCGCGAGCATCGGGTCGAGCACGAACACCGGACGTCCGGCGAGGTCTTCCGGCAACGACTCCATGTACGGCGTGGGCTGCAACGTCTCCTCGTCGCGCGCCAGCCCCACGAACCCCATCTGCGCGTCCGGGATCAGCTTGTGCGCCTGGTCCGCCATGCCCAGCCCGGCACGCAGCACCGGCACGAGCAGCGGCGGGTTCGCGAGCTTGTGGCCGATGGTGCGCGCGACCGGCGTGTGCGTGCGCTCCTCGGTCACCGGTGCCTCACGCATGGCTTCGTAGACCAGCATGACGGTGAGTTCCTGCAGCGCGGCGCGGAAGGCGGCGTTGTCCGTGCGCGCGTCCCGCATGGTTGTGAGTCTCGCCTTGGCGAGTGGATGATCGACGACCAGGACGTCCATGCCCGACACCGTAACCGCTGTGAGGAGCTAGGGGTGTTCGAAGAGATCTACCGCGAGGCACGTCAGCGCATCGTCGGCCTGACGATGGGCCTGAGTGCCGAGGAGCTCGGCCGCGTGGTGCCCGCGTGTCCTGAGTGGACCGTGCACCAGCTGATCGCGCACCTGTCCGGCGAGGCGTCCGATCTGGTCAACGGCCGCATGGAGGGCGCGCCGTCCGACGAGTGGACCGCGCGGCACGTCGCCGAGCGCGCCGGCGTCCCGGCGGAGGACTTGCTGGAGCAGTGGAACGAGTTCGGCACCCGCATCGACGCGATGGAGCGCCTCCCGTTCCAGCTCGCGATGGACGCGATCACGCACGAGGCCGACCTGCGCGCCGCACTGGGCCGCGAACGCCTGCCGGACGCCGTGTGGCAGCCGACGCTGGTGTGGATGGCGCCGCGCCGGCTGACCGACGTGACGGTGAAGACCGAGTTCGGCGCCTTGGGGGACGGCCCGATCACGCTGGAGGTCGACGGCTACGAGCTGTGGCGCGCGTTCTTCGGCAGGCGCTCACGCCGCCAGATGGAGTCGTGGAACTGGTCCGACCCGGCGCCGATCGAGCGGATCCCGTTCTTTCCTTCGCGTGCCACCGACCTGACCGAGTGAACACCGTTAACTAAGTGGGTGTAGGGTCGGCCGCGTGACAGACCACGTGCGCATCGGAGTCCTCGGCGCGGCCATGATCGCGCCGGCCGCTGTCATCCGCCCGGCCCACTCCTCCACCGTCGCCGAAGTCGTGGCGGTGGCCGCGCGATCGGCCGAAAAAGCCCAGGCCTTCGCCGACAAGCACGGCATCCCGCGCGTGCACGGCTCGTACGAGGACCTGCTGGCGGATCCAGCGGTCGACGCCGTCTACAACCCGCTGCCCAACGGCCTGCACGGCAGGTGGACGCTCGCCGCGCTGGAGGCCGGCAAGCACGTGCTGTGCGAGAAGCCGTTCACCGCCAACGCCGCGGAGGCCGCCGAGGTCGCGAAGGCCGCAAGCGCTTCCGGGCTCGTGGTGATGGAGGCGTTCCACTACCGCTACCACCCGCTGGCGATGCGCGTCGACGAGATCATGCGCTCCGGCGTGCTCGGGCCGTTGCGGCACGTCGAGGCCAACGTGTGCTTCCCGCTGCCGGTGTTCTCCAACATCCGCTACGACTACTCGCTCGCGGGCGGCGCGATGATGGACGCGGGCTGCTACGCCGTGCACATGGCGCGCCTGCTGGGCGGCGAGGAACCCGAGGTGCGGTCGGCGACGGCGTTGCTGCGCGGCCCCTCGATCGACCGGGCGATGCGCGCCGAGTTGCGTTTCCCGTCTGGCCACACGGGTTCCGTGCACGCGTCGCTGTGGTCGTCGACGGTGTTCAAGCTGTCGATGAAGGCGATCGGCGAGAACGGCACGCTGAGCGTGTTCAACCCGCTCGGGCCGCAGGTGCTGCACCGCCTGTCGCTGAAGCTCAAGGGGCGCACGTCCGCCGAGACGTTCGGGAAGCGCGCGACCTACGCCTACCAGCTCGACGCGTTCACCGACGCGGTGCTGCACGGCAAGCCGTTCCCGACGACGGCGGACGACGCGGTGCGGAACATGACCGTGATCGACTCGATCTACCGGGCGGCCGGGCTGCCGTTGCGTCAGCCGACTCCGTGACCCGGGTCACCCAACCCGCTCCCCTCTTCGCCGTGTCTTGAGTGCGGAAGAAGGGGGGAGGGTTGGCCGACAACGAGTACACCGAGTACGTCACGGCGGCGTTGCCCTGGTTGCGGCGCACCGCATATCTCTTGTGCGGTGACGTGCACAGCGCGGACGACGTCGTGCAGGTCGCGATCACGCGGCTGTACACGAACTGGCGCAAGGCTCGCGCCGCCGACAACCTCGACGCTTATGTGCGGGCGATCCTCGTGCGCACGTTCCTCAACGAACGCAGGCGGCCGTGGAGCCGGGTGCGCCTGTTCGACCGGGTCGACGAGCTGAAAGCCGTCACGAACCCTGCTTCTGAGACCACCGACTTCGAGACCCGCGAGGAGATCCGCGTCGCGCTGACGCGGATGCCTCCCGGGCAACGCGCGGTGCTCGTCCTGCGCTTCCTGTTCGACCTGCCGGTGGCCGAGGTCGCGCGGGCTCTGCGGTGTTCCGAAGGCACCGTGAAGAGCCAGACCTCGGCCGGTCTCGCGTCCCTGCGCACACAGTTGGGAGTGACCAAATGATGTCCGAAGAGGACGGTGCACGACTGCTGGGACCGTTGCGCACCATGGACGTTCCGGCTTCCGACAGGGTCAGCGTGCCGCGGGCGATCCGCACCGGCAAGCGCACCAAAGCGTTGCGCGTGGCTGCGGCCGGCGTGCTCGTGCTGATCATCGCGAGCGCGTTTCCCCTGCTCATCCACCCGCACGCGGGACCTCCTCCGGTGGCCAACTCGACGTTCGAGCCGTTGGTGCGCACGATCAGCGTGGGTTCGGTGGCGGGGTTCCACCCGGACGTCTACCTCACCGGACGCGGTCGGCAGTCGATCGAACTGGCGCCCGACCGCAAGGGCGACCAGTCCGCGCACGTCCTGGTGAGCGCGCCGCACACGATCGGAGCGCCATCGGGCGAGCCGATGCCGGACATCAACGGGAAGCGCGCGTTGTGGACGGGCACGGACGTCGCGGTCGAGTGGGCGCCCGACGCGTGGGCGTTCGTCGAGGTGCAGGGATATCCGGACGATCGGGACCGGGCCCGGCTGCTGGCGGAGTCGCTCAAGTTCGACGAACACGTGCAGATCGAGGTGCCCTACACCGTGGAGACCTCGTGGGAGCTCGACGGTGCTCGGGTCACCGGTGACGACGTCGAGCTGGTGTTCGCCAACGGGGTTCGCCTCGCACTGCGGGGCGGCGTCGGGCTCGCCCAAGGCCCTGCCTCGCCTGCGGAACTCGACGCGCTGGGCAAGTCGTTGCGGCGAGCCGATCCCCCGGTGACGAACCCGCTGCGCTGATCGGGGTCAGCGCTGGTCGTGCACGGTGACCGCGTAACCGTCCGGGTCGGCGAAGGTGAACGTCCGGCCGAACGGGCTGTCGGACGGAGGCGCCACGATGGGCACGCCGGCGGCGTCCAGGGAGTCGTGCAGGGCCTGAGCGTCCTCGGCGTGCAACCACAGCGCCACTCCCGCGCCGAGCCGGTCGACCGCGTCGAGATCCAGTCCTGGCAACGGTTCCCGCACCGCGAACGGCACCGGCGCGGTCGCGAACACGACTGCGCCGGGCGGGCTCACCGGGGCTCGGCGCAGCCCGAGACGGTCCTCGTAGAAGGTCGCGGCGCGGTCGAGGTCGCGCACCTGCAGAGCGATGAAGTCGGGTCCGGTGACGGTCATTGCCACTCCTCCTGGATGTCAAAGTCCTGACATCGCCGACCGTATGTCAAAATCCTTACATGCACAAGGGTGAGACCGTCGGCCCGCTGGACACCGCGGTCGGATACGTCCTGAAGGAGGCGGCTTCGGCGTTGCGCGGCGCGATGGACACAACCCTTCGACCGCTGAACCTCACGGTGCCGCAGTACGCGTGCCTGGAACTGCTGGGCCAGCGACCCGGCCTGTCGAACGCGGACCTCGCCCGCGGCGCGTTCGTGACCCGCCAGTCGATGAACGTCGTGCTGCAGGGCCTGGAAGCACGCGGCCTGGTGGTCCGGCCCGCGGAGGCGGCACACGGACGTCAGCTCCCCGCCGAACTGACTCCAGCCGGCCGGGCGCAGCTCCAGGCAGCCAGCACCGCGGTCCGCGCCGTCGAGGTGCGGATGTGCGCGGGTCTGAGTCCCGCCCGGCAGAAGGAGTTGCTCGCCACGCTGGCGGTCTGTGCCCGGAACCTGACCGAGACCACCTGATCAGGGGTCTGCGCAACCCGATCCGGGAGTAAAGAATCGACAAAGCGACTCCGAAGTGTCTCGTATCCAGTTGAGACGCGGAGGTGTGAACGGTGACGATCGAACAGAAGCCCGTCCAGCAGTTGTGTGAATCCCCGCTGGTCATCTTGGGTGTGTCGGCGTCACTGGCGGTGGTGATCGGGCTGCTGCCGCTGCTCTGGGACCACAGCCCGGCACTCGCTGCGGCGCTCGGAGCACTGCTGGTGCTGGCATTTGCGATCACCGTGAAGTACGCACCGAACCGCAAGTGAGAGTTCTAGACTCGATCGGGTGAGCGACGAGCTGGTACCCGCTGACCAGAGTCATCTGCGCGCCTCCGACGCGGACCGGGAACGGATCGCGCAGGTGCTGCACAAGGCGACCGCCGAGGGCCGCCTCGACATCCACGAACTGGACGAGCGGCTCGTGGCCGTCTACGCCGCGAAGACCTACGGCGAGCTCGTCCCGATCACCGCCGACCTGGTGCTGAGCGGAATGCCGCAGCCGCCGGTCGTGCCGCAGTACCAGCCGGCCGTGAGCGACCGCGTTGGCGGCGAGCCCGGCAGCGCGGTGTCGATCGCGTTCTGGTCCGGCGTCAACCGCAAGGGCCAGTGGGTGGTCCCGCGCCTGCACAACGCCGTCGCGGTGATGGGCGGCATCGAGCTCGACCTGACCCATGCGCGCTTCGCCGAGGCCGAGGTCACGATCAGCGTGTTCGCGTTCTGGGGCGGTGTCGAGATCCGGGTGCCGGACGACATCAACGTGAAGGTCGACGGGTTCGGCTTCATGGGGGCGTTCGAGGACCGGGCTCCTGGGCGGCGGCACATCCCCGGCGCGCCGACCGTGCGGATCACCGGGCTCGCGCTCATGGGCGGGGTCGAGGTGAAGGGGCCCAAGCGGAAGAAGGGCCAGATCCTGCGCGAGCTGCTCGACTGACGACGGCCGACAGGCTCACCTGAAGAAGGCCTTCCGCTGGACGGGGCAGGCGGTTACCCTCCTGCGACCGCATGCCGTCCACCCGCGAAGGTCATGACGACTCCCTCTGACAGACCCGTTTTCGTTGATCCGAGCGGCCGCCGCCGCAAGGTGATGCGCATCGCCATCGGCACCGTCGCCGTCGGTGTGGTCGCCTACCTGGTGCTTCTCGTCGTGGCGCTGGCCGGTGGCCCGGTGAATCCGACGACGCTGCTGCCCATTCCGAAGGCCGCCGAGCCCGCGGTGACGACCACGACGGACGTACCGGCTTCGTCACCTGAAGCAACATCGTTGCCACACAACGAAACCACGACCGCGCCGACGACCACGACGACGGCGCCGGCCGTGACGGAAACCACCACGGCCACCACCACGGCTGCGAACGGCAACAAGCGCACCGATCCGCCGGGTGCGTCGAACCGGCCCAGCAACCCCGGTCAGGGCAAGCCGTGAGACCCCAGCCGCGCGCTCACTGGCTGCTGCTGGCGCTGGGCATGGTGGTGTTGCTCGGCGCGTTGCTGCTGGACACGTTCGTAGTCGGACGCGTCGGCCAGGGCGCCCAGCCGACGGCCGGACCGGCCGGCACCGTGCCGGACCACGTGCACCAGGGCGGGCCGCTGATCGGTGCCACCGGGTCCGGGCTCAGCTCGCGCGCGACACCGGACCGCACAGTGGTGCTGACGTTCGACGACGGGCCCGATCCCGAGTGGACACCGAAGATCCTCGACGTGTTGCGGCGCAACGGCGTCAAGGCCACGTTCTTCGTCACCGGCGCGAACGCGGCGCAGCACCAGGACGTGCTGGCGCGCATCGACGCCGAGGGCCACGAGGTCGGGCTGCACACCTTCACCCACGTCGATCTGGGCAAGGTCGGTGAGACCCGTGCGCGGATCGAGCTCGGGCAGACCGGCCTCGTGGTGGCGAGCGGCACCGGCAAGTCGAGCCAGCTGGTCAGGCCGCCGTACTCGAACCGGCCGGACGCGGTCGACGACGAGGACCTGGTCGGCATCGAGCGGATCACCGCCGCCGGCAATCTCGTGGTGCTGTCCGACCTCGACAGCGAGGACTGGCGCAGGCCCGGCACCGACGCCGTCGTCGCGAACGCCACGCCGAAGGACGCCCAGGGCGCTGTGGTGCTGATGCACGACGGCGGTGGCGACCGGTCGCAAACCGTTGCGGCGCTGGAGAAGCTGATCCCGAGCCTGAAGGAGCGCGGGTTCGCCTTCAAGACGACCGAGCAGGCGTTCGGGGTGCCGCAGGCCGTCCGGCGGGCAACCGAGGTGGAACAGGCGGAGGGCACGGCCGTGTCGCTCGCCGTGCGGTTCTCGCGGTTCGTCACGGAGTTGCTGACCTGGCTCGTCGTCATCTCCAGCGTGCTCGCACTCGCGCGTGCCGCGGTGTTGCTGGTGACGACCGCGATCCACGCGCGCCGCAAGCCCGGCAAGCACGCGCCGAGGCTGAAACCCCAGATGGTGACGGTCCTCGTCCCCGCCTACAACGAGGAAGCGGGTATCGAGGCCACCGTCCGCACGATCCTCGCCAGCACGTTCCCCGTGCACGTGATCGTGATCGACGACGGATCCACCGACCGCACGTCGGAGGTGGTGAAGAGCTTGCACCTGCCCAACGTCTCGCTGGTGCGGCAGCGGAACGCGGGCAAGGCGGCGGCGTTGAACACGGGACTGCGGCACACCCGCACCGAGCTCGTCGTGATGGTCGACGGCGACACCGTGCTGGAGCCGGAGACCGTCGCGAACCTGGTGCAGCCGTTCGCCGATCCCGCGATCGGCGCGGTGTCGGGCAACGCCAAGGTGGGCAACAGGTCCGGGCTGCTCGGACGCTGGCAGCACATCGAGTACGTGATCGGCTTCAACCTCGACCGGCGGATGTACGACGTCATGCAGTGCATGCCGACGGTGCCCGGCGCGGTCGGCGGCTTCCGGGTCAGCGCGCTGCGCGACGTCGGCGGCGTTCCCGAGGACACGCTCGCCGAGGACACCGACCTGACGATGGCGCTGGAACGGGCCGGGTGGGCGGTGGTCTACACCGAGAACGCGCGGGCGTGGACCGAGGCGCCGGCGAGCCTCGGCCAGCTGTGGCGGCAGCGCTACCGCTGGTGTTACGGCACGTTGCAGGCGATGTGGAAGCACCGCGGCGCGGTCTTCGAGCGCGGCATGGGCGGCAAGCTCGGCCGCCGCGCGCTGCCGTACCTCTTCCTCTACCAGGTGGCGCTGCCGATGCTGGCACCCGCGATCGACGTGTTCGCGGTGCTGAGCCTGTGGACGGATCCTGTCGCGGGTGCGCTCGCCTGGCTCGGGTTCCTGGTGCTGCAGCTGATCCCCGCGGTGATCGCGTTCCGGCTCGACGGTGAACGGCTGCGGCCCCTGTGGGCGGTCGCGTTGCAGCCGATCGTGTACCGGCAGCTCATGTACCTGGTGGTCATCCAGTCCGTGATCACCGCTCTGGCCGGCGCGGTGCTGCCGTGGCAGAAGCTGAAGCGCACCGGCAGCGCGGCGCAGGACGCCCCGGAACTCGACGAGCGAACCGTGCCGCTCAACCGCCGTGAGCTGGTGCGGTGATCGGGTTCACCCAGGGCCGACGGCGGGAAGTTCCGACCGCGTCGAAGAGTGTCTGACCAGCGCGAACTTCCTCACTTAGGACGGGCGTCCCATTCCGCTTAGACTCGCGGTATGGCTGCTCCAACGACACTGCCGTCGGCCCTGGCTGACGCCGTGCGCGACGAATCGTCGCTGCGGCGTTTCCTGCACGGGCTCCCCGGCGTCGACCAGGTCGGCGTCGAGCAACGAGCCGCGGGCCTCGGCACGCGGAGCATCAAGAAGGCCGCCAAGCTGCACGCCATCGACCTGGCGATCAGCATGGTCGACCTGACCACGCTGGAAGGCGCGGACACGCACGGCAAGGTGCGCAGCCTCGCCGCCAAGGCGAAGCGGCCCGACCCCGAGCGGCCCGACGTGCCGAAGGTCGCGGCGGTGTGCGTCTACCCGGACATGGTGAAGACCGCGGCCGACGAGCTGCAGGGCACCGGGATCAACATCGCCAGCGTCGCGACGGCGTTCCCGAGCGGGCGCAGCACGATGGACATCAAGCTGGCCGACACGCGGTTCGCCGTCGAGCAGGGCGCGACCGAGGTCGACATGGTGATCGACCGGGGTGCGTTCCTCAGCGGCCGGTACGGGCAGGTGTTCGAGGAGATCGTCAAGATCAAGGCAGCCTGCGGGGACGCGCACCTCAAGGTGATCCTCGAGACCGGCGAGCTCGTGACGTACGACAACGTCCGCCGCGCGTCCTGGCTCGCCCTGCTCGCGGGTGGTGACTTCATCAAGACGTCGACCGGCAAGGTGCAGCCCGCCGCGACGTTGCCGGTCACGCACGTGATGCTGCAGGCCGTGCGGGACTGGAAGGACCAGACCGGAGAGCTGCGCGGGGTGAAGCCCGCTGGCGGTATCCGGACCACCAAGGACGCGATCAAGTACCTGGTGGCGGTGCACGAGGTGGCCGGGCCCGAGTGGCTCGACCCGCACCTGTTCCGGTTCGGCGCCTCGACGTTGCTCAACGACCTGCTCATGCAGCGGCGGACCCAGTTGGACGGCCACTACAGCGGCCCGGACTACGTGACGGTGGACTGAAGACATGTGGGAATACGCCCCCGCGCCCGAGTCGCGGGACATCGCGAACCTCAAGCCGAACTACCGGATGTTCGTCGACGGCAAGTTCGTCGAGGGCGCCGGCGAACCGCTCAAGACCATCAACCCGGCCACCGAAGAGGTGCTGGCGGAGGTCTCGACCGCGTCGCAGTCCGATGTGGACACAGCGGTCAAGGCGGCACGACGCGCCTACGACCGCGTCTGGTCGAAGATGCCCGGCAGCGAGCGGGCCAAGTACATCTACCGGATCGCGCGGCAGATCCAGGAACGCGCGCGTGAGCTCGCGGTGCTGGAGTCGCTCGACAACGGCAAGCCGATCAAGGAGTCGCGCGACGTCGACGTGCCCACGGCGGCGGCGCACTTCTTCTACCACGCGGGCTGGGCGGACAAGCTCGGCTACGCGGGCTACGGGCCGGACCCGAAGCCTCTTGGTGTCGCGGGACAGGTGATCCCGTGGAACTTCCCGCTGCTGATGGCCGCGTGGAAGATCGCACCGGCGCTCGCGTGCGGCAACACGGTCGTCTTGAAGCCGGCCGAGACCACGCCGCTGACCGCACTGGTGCTGGCCGAGATCATCCAGCAGTGCGACCTGCCGCCGGGCGTCGTGAACATCATCCCCGGCGCCGGTGACGTCGGTGCCGCGATCACCGAGCACGGTGACGTGAACAAGGTGGCGTTCACCGGGTCGACCGAGGTCGGCAAGATCATCCAGGGCAAGCTCGCCGGCACGAACAAGAAGCTGACGCTGGAACTGGGTGGCAAGGCCGCGAACGTCGTGTTCGACGACGCGCCGCTCGACCAGGCCGTCGAGGGCATCGTCAACGGCATCTTCTTCAACCAGGGCCACGTCTGCTGCGCCGGCAGCCGGTTGCTGGTGCAGGAGTCCATCGCGGACGAACTGCTCGCCAAGCTGCAGACCCGCATCAACACCCTGCGCGTCGGCGACCCGCTGGACAAGAACACCGACGTCGGCGCGATCAACTCGCGCGAGCAGCTCGTCAAGATCAAGGAGCTGACCGAGTCGGGCGAGGCCGAGGGCGCCCAGCGGTGGACGTCGTCGTGCCCGTTGCCGGACAAGGGTTTCTTCTTCGCCCCGACGGTGTTCTCCAACGTGTCGCAGGCGATGCGGATCGCCCGCGAGGAGATCTTCGGGCCGGTGCTGTCCGTGCTGACGTTCCGCACGCCCGAGGAGGCCGTGGCAAAGGCGAACAACACGCCGTACGGCCTGTCCGCGGGTGTCTGGACGGAGAAGGGCTCGCGGATTCTCTGGATGGCGCAACGGATGCGCGCCGGCGTGGTGTGGTCCAACACGTTCAACCGCTTCGACCCGGCCGCGCCGTTCGGCGGGTACCAGGAGTCGGGCTTCGGCCGTGAGGGCGGCCGCACCGGTCTGGAGGCCTACCTCGATGTCTGATCGCATCACGGTCGCGAAGACCTACAAGCTCTACATCGGCGGCGCGTTCCCGCGTTCCGAGTCGGGTCGCAGCTACCCGGTGACCGACTCGAAGGGCGGCTTCCTCGCGAACGCCGCCCAGGGCTCCCGCAAGGACGCCCGGGACGCGGTCACCGCCGCCCGCAAGGCTTTCGGCAGCTGGTCCGGTGCCACCGCGTACAACCGCGGCCAGGTCCTGTACCGGGTGGCCGAGGTGCTGGAGGGCCGCCGCGAGCAGTTCATCACCGAAGTGGCCCAGTCCGAAGGTGTCCAGCTGAAGAAAGCTCAGTCCCTCGTGGACAGTGCGATCGACCGCTGGGTCTGGTACGCGGGCTGGACGGACAAGATCGCGGCCGTGCTGGGGTCCTCGAACCCCGTTGCCGGGCCGTACTTCTCGTTCTCCACGCCGGAACCGACGGGTGTGGTCGCGGTGCTCGCGCCGCAGCAGTCGTCGTTGCTGGGCCTCGTTTCCGTGATCGCGCCGGTGATCGCGAGCGGCAACACCTGCGTGGTCATCACTTCGCAGGACCGCCCGCTGCCCGCGATCACGCTGTCCGAGGTGCTCGCGACGAGCGACGTGCCCGGTGGCGTGGTCAACATCATCACCGGCCGGACCGCGGAGATCGCGCCGTGGCTCGCGTCGCACGCCGACGTGAACGCGCTCGACCTCACCGGCGCGCCCGAGTCGCTGCGGGCCGATCTCGAACGCTCGGCGGCCGGCACGGTGAAGCGCGTGCTGCGCAACAAGGTCAACGAGGACTTCACCGTCACCCCTGACCTGTCGCGGATCCGCGCCTACCTGGAGACCAAAACGGTCTGGCACCCCATGGGTGTCTGATCTGGCGTCTGCAAGTACCGCCGCTCACGTAGCTGCGCTCCAGCGGGCGGACCGTGCCCGAGGACGCGTCGGTC